>CALPQP020000141.1 GCA_943325745.2 Gulosibacter massiliensis | reverse complement strand
AGGCCTCATGGCCTATGACCTTGGCAAATTGCACGTCAACGCCGCAATCAAGATTCGTGTTCCCGGTGTTGTTTTTGCCGCGGGCACTGCTCCAGAAGGCTTCGAGGACGGCAAGGCCTTCGACACGACTCTCGGAAAGGCAATCTTCAACAGCCTCCTACCCGCTGACTTCCCCTACGTGACGGACGTCGCGGACAAGGGAGTCATTACCGAAATCGTCGAGGTTCTTGCCGAAAAGTACCCCAAGGTCGTCGTCGCGGCAACGCTCGACGCCCTCAAGGACGCTGGATTCCACTGGGCAACTCGTTCGGGAGTCACGGTCGCACTGAGCGACGTCGTGACTCCGAAAGAGAAGAAGACAATCATCGAAAAGCACGAGAAGTTGGCCGCCAAGGTCGACGGACAGTTTGAAAAGGGACTCATCTCGGAACTCGAGCGGCACAAGGAACTCATCAAAATTTGGACTGATGCCAACGTCGAAGTTTCGGCCGCGTTGAAAGCCGAAATGTCCAAGGGTTACAACACCATTAACCGAATGGTCACCTCGGGTGCTCGTGGAAACTGGCTGCAGGTTGGAAACATCGCGGGTATGCGTGGACTCGTTGCGAACCCGAAGGGTGAGATCATCTCGACCCCGATCAAGAACTCGTACCGCGAGGGACTGTCGGTTGCCGAGTACTTCATCGCCACCCACGGTGCTCGTAAGGGACTCGCGGACACGGCACTTCGTACCGCTGACTCGGGATACCTCACCCGTCGACTCGTTGACGTTTCGCAGGATGTCATCATCCGTGAAGCCGACTGTGACACGACGAAGGGTCTTCCGTTCACGATTGCGACCGACGGGGTTGCCGCTGACAATGTCGAGAACCTCGTGTTCGCACGTACTCTCGCTGCTGACGCGGTCGACGGTAAGGGCAAGGTTGTCGCCGCCGCCGGAACCGACATCGGTCGCCAGACGATCAAGGACTTCATCTCTGCTGGCGTCACGTCTCTTCTCGTTCGCTCACCGCTGACGTGTGAGTCGACAAAGGGTGTTTGTGGCGCATGCTACGGCCGCTCGATGGCAACGGGTAAGATGGTTGACCTCGGCGAAGCAGTCGGAATTATCGCCGCTCAGTCAATCGGTGAACCCGGAACCCAGCTCACGATGCGCACCTTCCACACCGGTGGTTCGGCGTCGGCAGTGGACATCACGCAGGGTCTTCCTCGCGTGGCCGAGCTGTTCGAAGCACGTACCCCCAAGGGAGCGAGTCCCATTGCCGATGCGACCGGTCGGGTTGCGATCGACGAATCGGGAGCCCAGCGCAAGCTCATTCTCACCCCGGACAACGGTGACGACGCGTATTCGTACACGATCCTCAAGAACGCTGTTCTTCTGGTCGAAGACGGGTCGCACGTCGAGGTCGGAACCCAGTTGTTCGTCGGAACGCTCGACCCGAAGGATGTCCTTCGAGTTCGCGGTCTGCGCGAGGTTCAGGCCCACCTCGTCGAGGGCGTTCAGGGTGTTTACCTGTCGCAGGGTGTTCCCATCCACGACCAGCACATCGAGGTCATCGTTCGTCAGATGCTTCGTATGGTGTCAATCGTCGATCAGGGCGACACCGAGCTCGTACCCGGTGAACTCATCGACAACATCCGTTTCCGTGCTATCAACCGCGACGCTGTTTCGCGTGGAGCCAAGCCCGCCACCGCGCGCGCCGAACTCCTCGGAATCACCAAGGCGTCGCTCGCAACCGAGTCGTGGCTGTCGGCCGCGTCGTTCCAGGAGACCACTCGCGTTCTGACGCAGGCGGCCCTCGAGCGCAAGTCCGACCCGCTCATCGGGCTGAAGGAAAACGTCATCATCGGAAAGCTCATCCCGGCCGGAACCGGTCTCATGAAGTACCGCGCGGTCGACATCAAGGCCAACGTGGACGAAGCAGACCGCAAGTACCCGCAGCGTCATTTCACCGCGGGTGGCTTCTCGGAAGACGCGTTCACCTACGCCGACATCGAGTCGTTCAACTCGGCGTCGTATGACGCGTCGGGTTTCCAGACCGAGTACTAAACCTCTAGACACGTTCGGGGTGGGCCTTCGGGCTCACCCCGAACGTCGTTTCTGGGGAGGACGCCGGCGGGGGTTGCCCACGACGGATACGGTCGAGCGATGCTCGACGCACTGTTTACAACGTCGGTGATTGTGTGGTCAGTTGCACTCGCGCGGGTCGACTTTCGCGAACACCGGTTACCGGACTGGCTGACTTTCCCCGCTATTCCGGTCGCACTTGGGTTTCTCGCCCTGGATCGCCCGCAGAATCTGGGGTTTGCGGTGACCGCCGCCGTGGCGGTCATGGCCCTCGGTCTCGTTGCACACTGGATTGCCGACCTGGGTCTCGGCGACGTGAAACTCCTACCCTCGGTCGTCATTCTCTTGTCAAACGCCGGGAACCCCGCCGAAAATCTCGCGGAATGGTTTGTCGGAATGTCGATTCTCGGCGGAATTCACGCGGCAATCCACATCTCGATCACCCGCGACCGTCATTCGCACATCCCGTTCGGACCCGCGATTCTCGGGGGAATGATGGCCGCGGTGACGGCGGGTTGACCAAAACCCGAATTACGGTGTAATCTTGAGATTTGTGTGCGTGTTATCGCGTGCGAGGAATCGTGCGGGAAAGCAACACACACAAGGACCGTTATCCGGGTCGACTGCGTGAAGCAGCCGAGCCGAGGTCCCCACGGCATATCGACCGCCGGTCGTTTGAGAACATCACTGTCACCGTGCAGAAAACACAAGGAGAAAAGTCGTGCCAACGATTCAGCAGTTGGTTCGTAAGGGACGCAGCCCCAAGGTCACCAAGACCAAGGCGCCGGCGCTCAAGTCGAACCCCCAACAGCGTGGAGTGTGTACTCGTGTGTACACCACGACGCCCAAGAAGCCGAACTCGGCTCTTCGTAAGGTCGCTCGTGTCAAGCTCTCGAACGGCGTCGAAGTAACCGCCTACATTCCCGGTGAAGGCCACAACTTGCAAGAGCACTCGATGGTGCTCGTTCGCGGTGGTCGTGTGAAAGACCTCCCCGGTGTT
>CALPQP020000140.1 GCA_943325745.2 Gulosibacter massiliensis | reverse complement strand
CGCCGGGAACTCGGCGACCGTCTCGCCGATGAGGTCAGCCGCTTTACCCCAACCGCTACCAAGAGTGAGAGCGATGTCGTGCTTGGCCACTCCCGTCTTTTTCGCGATCTGGGTGGCGGCCTCGCGGGCAACTTCCTGGGGGTCTACCGAAGGGTCGTCGAGAGGGTGTGTGCCGCTGTGCATCATGTTTAGGAACTCTTTTCGAGTGAGAGCAACACGAAACCGGCCTTGACCGTCGTCCCGACCTCGGCGCTGACCTTGGCAACGACGCCGTCACGGGGAGCGGCGATGGCCTGTTCCATTTTCATGGCTTCGAGCACGACGACGGTCTGGCCTTTGAGGACGGAATCGCCGAGTGCTACCTCGACCTTGACAACCGTCGCCTGCATCGGCGAGGCGACATCGTTTCCGCTTCCGCCGGAGGCGTGCGCGGTCTTCGAGCGCACGGGCGCGAGAGGCTTGTGAATTCGAGCCGAGGTCGGCAGGAGCGAGTCGGGAACCGAGACGGCGAGGCGCTTGCCATCGACTTCGACGACGACCTCGTGACGGGTGTCGGTCGCTTCCCCGGCGCCGATTGTGCCGGCGTATTCGGCAACGGTGTTATTGAACTCGGTCTCAATCCAGCTCGTGTAGATCGAGAACGGTTCGTCACCCGCGGGAGCAAAAGCCGGGTCGTCAACGACCAGTTGGTGGAACGGGAGCACCGTCGGAAGCCCGACCACCTGGAACTCGCTCAATGCGCGGCGCGCTTTCGCCAGGGCGTCTTTTCGATCGGTCCCCGTGACAATCAGTTTTGCGAGCAGCGAGTCGAACGACCCCGAGATTACGTCGCCTGCGACGACCCCTGAATCAACCCGAATACCCGGACCGCCAGGAAGTCGTAGCGCTCTAACTGGTCCGGGAGTGGGGCGGAAGTTCGCGCCGGCGTCCTCGCCGTTGATTCGGAATTCAATCGAGTGGCCCGTGATGACCGGGTCAGGGTAGTCGACGAGCCCGCCCTCGGCGATACGGAACTGTTCGCGCACCAGGTCGAGGCCGCTGACTTCTTCGGACACGGGGTGTTCGACCTGGAGGCGAGTATTGACCTCGAGGAATGTAATGGTGCCATCGGCGCCAATCAGAAACTCACACGTGCCAGCTCCGACATATCCGACCTCTTTGAGGATGTTCTTCGACGCCGAATACAGCAGGTCGCGCTGTGCGTCGGTGAGGAACGGCGCGGGGGCTTCCTCGACAAGTTTCTGGTGACGACGCTGCAACGAGCAGTCACGGGTCGACACGACAACCACGTTGCCCTTGTGGTCAGCAAGGCACTGGGTTTCGACGTGTCGGGGTTTGTCGAGGTACTTCTCGACGAAACATTCACCGCGACCGAACGCGGCGATGGCCTCGCGCGTCGCGGACTCGAACTGTTCAGGGATTTCCTCGCGGGTGCGTGCGACCTTGAGCCCACGGCCACCACCACCGAACGCTGCCTTGATGGCGACGGGCAGTCCGTGAATATCCACGAAGTCGAGGACCTCTTGGGCGGTCTCGACGGGGTTCAGCGTCCCCGGTGCGAGCGGGGCACCAACCTTCTCGGCGACGTGGCGTGCGCTGACCTTGTCGCCGAGGCGTTCGATCGCTTCGGGAGTCGGACCGATCCAGATGATCCCGGCATTCGACACGGCGCGGGCGAATTCCGCGTTCTCGGCGAGAAATCCGTACCCGGGGTGAATGGCGTTGGCGCCCGTGCGTTTTGCGGCCGCAAGAATTTTGGCAATGACGAGGTAGGTGTCGGCGCTCGTTGTGCCGTCGAGGCTGATTGCTTCGTCGGCCATTTTGACGTGCTGAGAATTGATGTCCTGATTCGCATAGACCGCAACGGTTGCTATTCCCGCGTCTTTGGCTGCGCGAATCACGCGAACGGCGATTTCTCCGCGATTGGCAATAAGGACCTTGGTAATTCGTGCTGACATGCTCTTTAGCCTATTGGTCGGCACGCGCTCTGTCTCTATCGGTCAGCGGTTCCACAGGTCAGTCCAGCCGATTCCGAATGACCGCACAAGGTTTCTGAGGGCGGGAAGCGACAAACCAACGACGGTGTGCGGGTCGCCGACTATGGACTCGATGAAAGGCCCACCGAGCGAATCAATGGTGAACGCGCCGGCGACATGGAGCGGCTCACCGGTCGCGATATACGCATCAATTTCGGCGTCGGTGACGTCGGCGAAGGTGACCTCGGCGTGGGTCACGACACCGACTCCGCCGTGGTTCTCGCCCCCTCGATGATCGATGAGCCAGTGGCCCGAATACAGGACGCCCGTCCGGCCGCGTTGACGCAGCCACCGCTCGCGGGCGACCTCGGGGAGGTGGGGCTTCCCGTGAATGATTCCGTCGATGACAAATGCGGAATCGCCGCCGAGGATGAGTCCGTCCAGCGTCGATCCGTGAGAGTCAGCAACGGCTTCGGCTTTCGCGCGCGCCAGCAGTTCGACCATCGCAGCCGGTTCGAGGTGACCCGCCGCCGCGACGACCGCATCCTCGTCGACACCGGGGGAAATGGTCAACGGTTCGACACCCGCCGCACGAAGAGTCGCAAGGCGAGCGGGTGACGTAGAAGCGAGAACGAGACGCACAGCCCGACACTACCCTGACCGTAGGCTGAGCAAATGGGTGAATCAATCGGTACCGACATTGAGCTGACGCTGACGGGAATAGCACACGGTGGCTTCGCGGTCGGGCGGCTCGACGGACGGGTCGTATTCGTGAGCGACGCAATCCCCGGTGAGACCGTCACCGCTCGAGTGACCGACGATTCGAAGGCCAGTTTCTGGCGCGCCGACGCCATCGAGGTCATTGCGCCCAGCCCATACCGCGTACCTCATGTCTGGGCGGAAGCCGGAATCGACCGACCAATCCACGCCCGGGTGGGCGGGGCGGACTTCGGTCATATCTCGCTTGCGCACCAGCGTGAACTCAAGCGTGATGTTCTCAAGGACGCTCTCGCTCGGTTCGGAAAACTTGACGAGGCGACAATTGCCCTCCTGCTCGATCGCGTGGACGCTCTGCCCGGCGACGACGAACGAAACGGGTTGGGGTGGCGCACCCGTG
>CALPQP020000139.1 GCA_943325745.2 Gulosibacter massiliensis | reverse complement strand
GTGTCAACCGTGTAGCCCGACTCTGTCACGGTGCCCGTCACGGCAATTCCGTTCACAGTCACCGACACCTCGGCTGCGTCCGTGCGAATCTCGATGTGGACAGCGACCATTCCATCGACAACCCGCCCCGTCGTGGCGTCGATCGTGAGTGACGGTAGACCCATGGCGTCGCTGCCGCGAGATACCCACACGGCCTCCGCAAGTTCCGGAGTGCGAGGCGGCGCAATTCGCCCGATGTGCGCCCGATCGAACGCCGAGGCGAAAGCCAGAAGGTTGGTGTCGTCATAACCACGGCCCGCAAACGTGAGTCCAACCGGCATGCCGATGTCGCTCATGTTGCCCATGGGAACCGTCACGGTCGGAATGCCGAGGTGGCGGATCACAACGTTTCCGTTCGCGACCCACGTGCCGTTGCGCCATCCGAGTTCCGCCGACGCGGGGTTCACATCCATGTCAGCCGGACCAACGTCCGCGACCGCGGGGAATACAACGGCGTCGAGTCGGTTCTCGTCCATCCACTGCTCAAGGTCGACTCTCCGGGCCTCTTCGAGTCCGTGTAGCCCGTCAGCGATGGTCGGGATGTCGGCGAGCGCGGTAATGCCATCGCGCCTCGCGTCACGGACATAACTGTCAAGCGTGACGTCCTCTGGCGAAAACCGCGACTGGTGGATTCCGTATTGATCTTCCAAGGACTCGCTGGGTTGCGGAAAAATCTTGTCCTCGTCGACATCGACGAGCGCATGAAGTTTCGGATCCCCGTTCGCGGCCAGGAATTCATTCCAGCCCCACATGCTGAGTTCGTGAAGTTCGCGGTCGGCATAATCCGCCGGCAGCAGTTCGCGCGCGACAAGGTTGTGAGCCTCGCCCTCTTTGTTTTCGTAACGGGTCACCACGGGGAACTCAGTTTCGACGACTTCGGCACCGAGTCGCTCGAGCGTGAGCTTGGCATCTCGCCAACATTCGACTACAGATTCCCGGGTCTCGATGGGGTCGGAAGTTTCGGAATCGGCGTTGATGTACATCCGCGGGATCGCGATGCGCTTTCCCGACAGGGCGTTGCCTGTCGCGAGCGCCGCATACGATTCGGGTCGTAGTTCGGATGACGGTGGTGTTGAAATCCAAGGTTGCACGCGCCAGAAGTCCCCGCGCGTGACGCTGTCGTCCGCAACGATGACGTCAAGTAACGCAAGCATGTCTTCCATCGTGCGAGTGTGAGGAACGACAACGTCCATCGTGGGGACGAGTGGCCAATTCCCGCGGGTCGAGATCACACCGCGGGAGGGCGTGTACGCACACAGCGCATTGTTCGATGCCGGAGCCCGGCCCGACGACCACGTTTCTTCACCCAAACCGAACGCCGCGAAACTCGCGGCCGTCGCGGTGCCCGAACCGTTCGACGACCCCGAGCCGAAGGCTGCGGTCAGAAAATCAGCGTTGTAGGGGCTTTCGGCTCGACCGTAAACGCCGCGCTGCATCCCGCCATTCGCCATCGGTGGCATGTTTGTCAGACCGATGAGCACAGCGCCAGATTTTCTCAACTGAGCAATCGTGAAAGCGTCATGCTGAGCGACCAGATCCACGAACGCGGGCGACCCCGACGCGACCGTCAACCCTTTTGCTTGATACGAATTCTTGGCGGTGTACGGAATGCCATCGAGCAGACTGAGAACCTCGCCCCGCGCTCGGCGCTCGTCCGATGCACGCGCATCCGCGAACATGTCTGAATTGAGAACCGGGACGGCGTTCAGAGTGATTCCGTGACGGTCGTAAAAGCCGATTCGGTTGAGATACGCCGCGACGAGTTCGACGCTCGACACCGCTCCCGCATCCAGCGCCGCTCGAAGTTCTGCGATGCTTTTCTCGACGACCGGAAAATCGGAACTCATGTCGTGATTCTGCCAGAAATCGCCGCGCACAGGCATTCGATCGCGAGGAATTGGCTCGACACGCGACCGATAGAGTCGTGAACATGAAGTCTCAGGGGGTCCCCGGTTGGGTGTTCGCCGTGGCCGCGATGGCGATCCTTCAGTTCGCGGCGGCCGTCACGACTCAGCTCTATCCCGTTGTCGGTCCGGCCGGCGCTGGATGGCTTCGGCTCGTGGGTGGCGCAATCATATTTCTCGCACTCGTGCGCCCCGATTTTCGGTCCTACGGCCGATCGAACATCCGCCTGCTCGTCGGGTTGGGGCTCGCCACGGCTCTCATGACCATCTCGTTTCAGTTCGCTGTTGCCACCATCGGACTCAGCATGACCGTACCGATTCAATTCCTCGGACCGCTCACGGTCGGGGTCTTGCGGGCCAAAAAGCGCAGCCACATCTGGTGGCCGGTGCTCGCATTGGTGGGCGTGATCGCTGTGACCCAACCCTGGACGGGGTCGATTGACCCGTGGGGGGTGATGTGGGCACTGCTCGCGGGGTGTGGTTGGGCGCTCTACATCGTCATGACACAAGCCGCAGGCGATCGTGTGTCCGGCTTCACAGCGCTCGCGGTCACTATCCCCGTCGCCGCGATCGCGGCCACGTTCGTTGGTCTTCCGTCAGCCTGGGGGCACCTCGATGTCTGGGTTGTTCTTGCGGGTTTAGGGCTCGGAATTCTCATGCCGGTCATCCCCTTCGCCCTCGAGCTCGTCGCACTCCAACGCCTGACCGCCGCCGCGTTTGGGACGCTCTCCGCGGGCGAGCCCGCCCTTGCCGCCATTTTTGGCTTAACCCTTCTGGGCGAACGCCTCGACCTAATCCAAGTGGCGGGCATCGGCATCGTCATCATCGCGGCCGTCGCGGCGGAACGAACAGGTCGACGCGCCGTGGGTTGATGATGCCCTAGCCTCGACCTATGAGCGACATCACAACGGTTGGCGAAAATGACAACTGGACATGCTGGTTGTGCGACCAAGCGGTTGACCCGGATGGTTCAGTGAATTCCGATTTAGGGCCGAGTGTCGACAGCTACGCGGCAACGCGCGTCAAGAAGGGCGCACCCGCCGTCGAACGACTCGCTCATCGGCAGTGCAACACAATGAAGGGCAAGATTTCGCCGGTTGTACGGTGGTCGCCGGATCTCTTTGTTGTGGATCCATCGCCCATCTTCGAAGCCGTCG
>CALPQP020000138.1 GCA_943325745.2 Gulosibacter massiliensis | reverse complement strand
CGAAGGCGCTCACCGAGCAACTTCTTTTCTTCGTCGCGCGACTTGGCCGCGCCCTCGAAGTCCTGGTTCTCGATGGCCTTTTCCTTCTCGGCGCGAACGACAGCGATTTTGTCGTCGAATTCTCGCAGTTCCGGCGGTGACGAAAGAATCGACAAACGCAGACGCGCACCCGCTTCGTCAATGAGGTCAATCGCCTTGTCGGGAAGGAAGCGGTCTTGCACATACCGGTCGGCGAGCGTTGCGGCAGCCGTCAGCGCACCATCCGAAATCGACACCTTGTGGAACGCTTCGTAGCGGTCGCGAAGACCCTTGAGGATGTTGATGGTGTGCGCCACAGACGGTTCGTTGACGGTCACAGGCTGGAATCGGCGCTCGAGAGCGGCGTCCTTTTCAAAGTACTTGCGGTACTCGTCCAAGGTCGTCGCCCCGATGGTCTGTAGTTCGCCACGAGCAAGCATGGGCTTAAGGATGCTGGCCGCGTCGACCGCGCCTTCTGCCGCACCCGCACCGACGAGCGCGTGAATCTCGTCAATGAAGACGATGATGTCGCCGCGATTGCGGATTTCCTTGGTGACCTTCTTGAGGCGTTCTTCGAAGTCACCGCGGTAGCGGCTTCCGGCGATGAGGCTTCCGAGGTCGAGCGTGTAGACCTGCTTGTCCTTGAGCGTCTCGGGAACTTCACCCTTGACGATCGACTGCGCGAGTCCTTCGACGACGGCGGTCTTCCCGACCCCCGGTTCGCCGATGAGTACGGGGTTGTTCTTGGTGCGTCGGGAAAGAATCTGCATGACGCGGTCCATTTCCTTCTCGCGCCCGATGACGGGGTCGAGTTTGCCGTCGCGCGCCGCCTGCGTGAGGTTGCGCCCGTACTGGTCGAGGATCGTCGAGCCCTTGTCGGACGACGTCGATTCTGTGCCGCCGACAACCGCAGATTCCTTGCCCTGGTATCCCGAGAGCAACTGGATGACGGTCTGGCGAACGCGCGTGAGGTCGGCACCGAGCTTGACGAGGACCTGGGCGGCAACGCCCTCACCCTCGCGAATGAGGCCGAGCAGGATGTGCTCGGTGCCGATGTAGTTGTGCCCAAGCTGCAGTGCCTCGCGGAGGCTCAGTTCGAGGACCTTCTTGGCGCGAGGCGTGAACGGGATGTGTCCGGTCGGAGCGGTCTGGCCCTGGCCGATGATTTCCTGAACCTGCTCGCGGACGTTGTCGATCGAGATCGAGAGTTCAGCAAGCGCCTTCGCGGCGATACCGTCGCCCTCGCGAATGAGACCGAGCAGGATGTGCTCGGTTCCAATGTAGTTGTGGTTGAGCTGCTTCGCCTCTTCTTGGGCAAGCACCACAACTCGACGGGCCCGGTCAGTAAATCGTTCAAACATCTCGTCATCTCCTTCACGCAGGTGCGTGGGTCATTAATGCGAGAGTAACCCCGTCGCGGGCGTCGATGGGGCGATTTCGCCGAGGGCAAAACACGGGCTGGTGGGGGGTGTCGGCGCGGAACCGTACGATCGAAGAATGGCTCGCAATAACTCACAGCGTCTCGGCGGCGCCATCGCCTTCATTTTGCGCCACGCGACCGATGTCGAACTCGACTCCGTCGGCTGGCTTCCGTTGGCTGACATCGTTACGCGCCTCGCCGCGGACGACATCGATGTGACGGTCGATGACGTCCTTCGTGAGGTCGGACCCGACGGAAACGACCGCTTCGAGTTGTCGATTGACGGAACGAAAGCGCGCGCGTTTTACGGCCACAGCAACCCGAACGTTCAGATCGATTTGATCGACCTCAACAAGGCGCCGCAGTACCTGTATCACGCAACGCCGGAATACAACCTCGACGCGATTCTTGACAGAAAAGAGGGACTGCTTCCGCAGAAACGCCTCTACGTCCACATGCACGAAGACCCGATTCGCGCGGTGAAGGTCGGCAACCGACGCAACGCTCCTGTCGCCCTGTTCGAGATCGAAACCAAGGCCCTTCCCGAACCAGTCGGCCGAACCAGCCCCGACTCGTCCGTGTGGCTGACGACATTCGTGCCGGCAAAACTTCTGTGGAAGATCGCCGTTCCCGAGGAACGCGCCTAACTAGTCCTTCTTGGCTGGAAGCCCGCGACGCTCGCGCTCTTCGGCTTCGTACTTTTTGAGGGTGTCGCGCTCGGTTCGGTCGGCGCGCAGGATGCTGCGCATGACAAACCAAAAAATGAGCCCAATCAGCAGGGTGGGAATGACGGAGAAAATCGCATTGCCCCAGAAGTCTTGAATCACGGTCGCCTACTTGACCAACGGGAACAGGACGGTGTCGCGAATTCCGAGTCCGGTCAGCGCCATGAGCAACCGGTCGATTCCCATGCCCTGGCCACCCGTCGGCGGCATTCCGTGTTCGAGTGCGCGCAGGAAGTCTTCGTCGAGACGCATCGCTTCGGCGTCACCGCGCTCGCCTAGTTTCGCCTGTTCGACGAATCGTTCGCGCTGAATGATGGGGTCGACCAGCTCGGAATAGCCCGTCGCGAGCTCGAACCCACGAACATACAGGTCCCACTTTTCGACGACGCCGGGTTTCGATCGGTGTTGGCGCACGAGCGGGCTCGTGTCGACGGGGAAGTCCATGACGAACGTGGGACGAACAAGGTCGCCCTTGACGTGGTGTTCCCACAGTTCCTCGACGAGTTTCCCGTGGGTCGGGTGTTGAACCTCGATCTCGACGGCCTTCGCCATCGTCTCGAGCGTCTTCATGGGCGTCTCGGGGGTGATTTCGGTGCCGACCGCGGTGCTGAGCGATTCGAACATCGAGATTCGAGCCCAGTCGCCACCGAAGTCATATTCGGTGCCGTCGTTCCAGGTGACAACGTGCGAACCAGCGACCGCGATGGCCGCGTTCTGAATCATTTCTTGCGTGAGGTCGGCGACGGTGTTGTAGTCGCCATACGCTTGATAAAACTCGAGCATCACGAATTCGGGGTTGTGCGTCGAGTCGGCGCCCTCGTTGCGGAAGTTGCGGTTGATCTCGAAGACGCGTTCGATTCCGCCGACCACCGCGCGCTTGAGGAACAGTTCGGGGGCGATGCGCAGGAACAGTTCCATGTCAAACGCGTTCGAGTGCGTGACGAACGGGCGCGCGGCGG
>CALPQP020000137.1 GCA_943325745.2 Gulosibacter massiliensis | reverse complement strand
GACACTCACGGGTTCTGAGCCCGCGGGGCGTTCGGTCGCGGCTCGCGCTGGTCAGAACATCAAAAAATCTGTCATGGAACTGGGTGGCTCAGATGCGTTCATCGTCATGCCGTCCGCCGACCTCGACCGCGCCAGCACCGTCGGCGTCACTGCCCGCACCAGCAACAATGGGCAATCGTGTATCGCGGGCAAGCGGTTCATCGTGCACACCGACGTCTACGACCAATTCGTGGCGATGTTCGCCGAGAAGATGGCGGCTCTCGTCGTCGGCGATCCGCTCGACGAAGCCACCCACGTCGGGCCGCTCGCGACCGAAAGCGGACGCAATGATCTTGCGGAACTCGTCGACGACGCGGTCAGCAAAGGCGCCCGCGTGCTCGCCGGTGGCGGAGCCCCCGACGGTCCCGGCTGGTTCTATTCCCCCACCGTCCTCGACCAATTGACACCGGACATGCGGCTCGTCATGGAAGAGGCGTTTGGGCCCGTGGCAACCGTCTATCGTGTGAGCTCACGCGAAGAGGCCATCACGATCGCCAACCAGACGACCTTCGGTCTGTCCTCCGCGCTGTGGACGACCGACGCGTCCGACGAGGAATACTTCATCCACAACATCGAGGCCGGCGCTGTCTTTGTCAACGGCATGACGATCTCGTACCCGGAATTGCCGTTCGGCGGCATCAAGGATTCGGGATTCGGTCGCGAATTGGCGGCCCCCGGAATTCGGGAGTTCTGCAACTTCAAGACGGTCTGGAAGGGCTAACCCCCGACAACTCGATTTAGTGAGTTAGTGCGGTCGCGCTCACGGTTCGATCAATCGTGAACTGACCGAGCACGCGAGTGCCCACATAGATGACGGCGGTTTGGCCCGTCGCCACGCCGTTGAGAGGTTCGGTCGGAGTCACCACGATCTCGCCACCGCGACTGGTTGCAATCGCGGGCACCGGGTCGGCGTGTGCGCGGATTTGAACCTCGCAGGCGAACTCGTCGAAACCGTCGTCCGTGGACGCGGTGATTCCCGAGGCGACGGGGTCGTTCCCTGCCCACGAAAACCTCTCGCCAGCGATCTCGGCGATATCGAGGTCTTCCTTCATTCCGACGACGACCTCGTTGGTGGCGGCTTTGACCTCGAGCACAAATCGGGGGCGACCGTCAGCAGACGGGACACCGATCCCGAGCCCCTTGCGCTGACCGACCGTGTAGGCCTGCGCGCCATCATGATGCCCGAGCACTGTTCCGTCCGTGTCGACGATGTCGCCCGATTCCATCGGGATGCGCTCTGCGAGCCAGTCGCGTGTGTCGCCCTCCGGGATGAAACAGATGTCGTGGCTGTCCGGCTTGTTTGCAACGGAAAGCCCGCGGCGCTCGGCCTCTTCGCGAACGAGCGTCTTGCTTGGCGTGTCCCCTAGCGGGAACATCGCATGGCGCAACTGGTCGGTCGTCAGGACACCGAGCACGTACGACTGATCCTTCGCCCACGCGCTCGCGCGGTGGAGTTCGGGGGTGCCATCCGCCGCGGTCGTCACGTTCGCGTAGTGTCCGGTCACAACCGCGTCGAACCCGAGGTCGATTGCCTTGTCGAGCAGCGCAGCGAACTTGATGCGTTCGTTGCATCGCATGCAGGGGTTCGGGGTTCGCCCCGCGGCGTATTCCGCGATGAAATCGTCGACGACGGCCTCGGTGAACTGGGCCGAGAAGTCCCACACATAAAACGGAATCCCGAGCAGGCCGGCGGCTCGGCGGGCATCGAGCGAGTCCTCGACCGTGCAACACCCGCGCGAGCCCGAACGGAACAACCCCGGCATGCGCGAGAGCGCCAGGTGCACACCCGTCACGTCGTGACCAGCCTCGACGGCGCGGGCGGTCGCGACCGCAGAGTCAACGCCCCCGCTCATTGCCGCCAGAATCTTCATACGCCTAGTTTAGGTTCCCGCCCGCGGCTGGATCCTCCGCCTGACCCGAACACTCTGTCCCTGACCCGAACACCCTGTCCCCGCCAATTTACGTTTATGGAAACCGAATCGGCTCGAATCGTCGTTCCTAGCAACCAGTCACCGGTTTCAGGCAGGGGCCTCGGCGCGTGCCCACTTTGGTTTCCATAAACGCGGGAAGTGGGCAAAACGGTTTCCACAAACGTTTGATTTTGCAGACAAATCCCTCAAAAGTCGAGCTAGCGCCGATTTTTCGCAAATTG
Organism: Gulosibacter massiliensis; assembly: GCA_943325745.2. Taxonomy (GTDB): domain Bacteria; phylum Actinomycetota; class Actinomycetes; order Actinomycetales; family Microbacteriaceae; genus MWH-TA3. The sequence goes on along the minus strand of CALPQP020000137.1, from coordinate 965 downwards.
TCTGCAGAAACAGGTGGGCGACGGCAAATTGTCTGCAGAAACAGGTGTGGGTGGGAGGGCTAGTGAGTGGCGCAGGTGGCCTAGTGAGTCGCGCGGGCGACAATGTTCGGCAGGACCTCCAGCAGCGCATCGATCTCGGCTTCCGAGTTCTCGAGCCCGAGCGTGAACCGCAATGGACCCTCCGAGTCGGCGACACCCATGGCGCGCAGCACGTGTGAAGGCGACTGCACCCCGGCCTGGCAGGCGCTTCCCGCGCTCGCCGCGTGCCCGGCTTCGTCCAACAGGAACAACGCCGACACGGAATCGAGCCCCGGGACGGTGACGTGCGCGTTCCCCGGGGTTCGGTTGGTGTGGTGTCCGCGCACAACCGCAGTGGGGATTGTTGCCCGGATTCCGGTCACGAGGCGATCGCGCAGGGCGGACAATCGAGCCGCGTTGGCAGCGATATCCGCCGTTGCACGTTCCGCGGCGACCCCGGCGGCGAAAACTCCGGCCGCGTCGAGGGATCCGCTGCGCAGTCGCTGTTGCGAGCCGCCGTGAATGAGCGGGACAATTGGCCACGACCGCGACATCGCGAGCGCTCCCACACCGACGGGGCCACCGATTTTGTGGGCCGAAACACTGAGGGCGGCGAGCCCGCTTCGCGCGAAATCGATGGGCGTGTAACCGAGGGTCGCGACCGCGTCGAGGTGCACGGGGACGGTGACTACCCCTGCGAGCGCCACGATTTCGGGGACAGGTTGAATCGTCCCCACCTCGTTGTTGGTCCACAGCGTGGTGACGAGGGCGACGTCGTCGCTCAATTTCGAGGCCAGGTCTTTGAGGTCGATGGTTCCGGTGTCATCCACACGAACAAAGTCAACGATTGCACCTTCCGCCTCGACCAGCCAGTGGATTGCGTCGAGTGCGGCGTGATGTTCTGCCTCGGTCGTGAGGATGCGCGGTCGCGGCAACGGTGCGCCGAT
>CALPQP020000136.1 GCA_943325745.2 Gulosibacter massiliensis | reverse complement strand
GAGCTCGAGGTGTTCGACCGCGTCAATGTCCCGATAGGCGACGTCACTGCGAAAGTTCGCAATCTTTTCGAGACGCGGTTTGAGTTGCGCACACGGCCCACACATCGGGGTCGTGAACTGGAGGAGGGTGGTCTTACCCGCTTCGCGAAAGTCGAGCGAGATGGTCGAACCGCTCTGTGCGACGACGTTTCCTTGCCGACTCTTCCAGACCAGTCCAAGCAGCGTCGACACGACGAGCAGTCCTGCGACGATTCCATACTCCATGTCTCCACGGTATTCACGAGTACTCGTTACGGCTAATCCGGGTCTCTTTTGTTACGTAACATCCCGCATTGTCCGCATTGTCGGGGGAAATAGGGGAATTACGTGAGAGTCGGGCAGAATAGAGCCATGTACATCTCTGCTCGAGTCGATTACGCGATGCGCGCATTGCTCGAGCTCGCGGCCGCCCAGCGCGAAAACCCGCGCGCGTTGCTCAAGGGTGATGCGATCGCCGAGACGCACGACATTCCCACCAAGTTCCTCGTCGGGGTACTGACCACTCTTCGCACCGCCGGCATTCTGCAGAGCATGCGCGGCCGTGACGGAGGATTCCGCCTCGCCAAGCCCGCCGCCGACATTCGGGTTGCCGATGTCATGCGCGCACTCGAGGGCCCGCTCGCCGAGGTTCGCGGCGAACGCCCCGAGGAAACCGAATATCTGGGCGCCGCGGTGCACCTGCGTGACGTCTGGATCGCGACTCGCGTCGCACTGCGCAGCGTTCTCGAGAACATGAGCCTCGCCGACATCGAATCCGGAAACCTCCCCAGCGAGGTGGCCGCTCTTCTCTCGGCCCCCGGTGCGTGGACTCGGCGTTAGGTCGCTCGCAATCGGTAGGCTGAAGTCATGAGTGATGTGCAGTTCCGTAGTGACGTGACGGTCGAACTCGTTCGCTCAACCGCTAACGACCGCGACGTGTTGTTTGCGGCTCGTGTCTCGACTCAGGGCGAGCAGTCTCTCGAGGGCAACGCCGACGACGCAACCGACCGCGACAAGGGACTCATCAACTATTTGATGCGCGACCGCCACGGTTCGCCGTTCGAGCACAACTCGATGACGTTCTATGTTCAAGCGCCGATTTTTGTCTTCCGCGAATTCATGCGTCACCGCATCGCGTCCTACAACGAAGAAAGCGGTCGCTATCGCGAATTGCGTCCCGTGTTCTATGTTCCCGGCGCAGACCGAAACCTTGTTCAGGTCGGAAAGACGGGCAGCTACGAGTTCACGCCTGGCACGCCGGAACAGACTCAACTTGTCGACACCGAAGTTCGTGCCGTCTGCACCGAGGCCTATGCCTCTTACCAGCGCATGTTGGAGGCCGGCGTTGCCCGCGAAGTCGCCCGGATGGTCCTGCCCGTCACCATCTATTCGTCGATGTACGTCACGATGAACGCGCGTTCGCTCATGAACTTCCTCAGCCTCCGAACGATGCGCGAAGGAACACACTTCCCGTCGTTCCCCCAACGTGAAATCGAAATGGTGGCGGAAAAGATGGAACAATTCTGGGTCGATTTGATGCCCATGACGTCGGCGTCATTCAACGCCAACGGCCGCGTAGCCCCTTAGCAAGAAGGAGGCGCCATGCCTCGAATCATCAGTGAACCGCAACCGCTCGAAACGGGTGCGCTTCGAATCATTCCCCTCGGTGGAATCGGCGAGATCGGCCGAAACATGACGGTCTACGAATTCGACGGGCGACTGCTCATCGTCGACTGTGGAGTGTTGTTCCCCGAGGAAACCCAACCCGGTGTCGACCTGATTCTTCCCGACTTCACGCCGATTCGCGACCGCCTCGACGACATCGTTGGAATCGTGTTGACCCACGGGCACGAAGACCACATCGGTGCGGTTCCGTATCTTTTGCGACTGCGCGAAGACATCACGCTGTACGGCTCGCGTCTGACCCTCGCGCTAATGGAGGCGAAGCTGAAGGAACACAAGATCAAGCCGGAGCTCAAGGTCGTGTCCGATGACCAGCGACTCAACGTTGGGCCGTTCGACTTAGAGTTCGTCGCGGTCAACCACTCGATTCCCGATGCGCTTGCCGTAGCGATTCGCACCCCAGCCGGACTCGTCCTTGCCACGGGTGACTTCAAGATGGACCAACTGCCTCTCGACGGTCGCCTCACCGACCTGCGATCGTTCGCGCGTCTCGGTGAAGAGGGCGTCGACATCTTTATGACCGACTCGACCAACGCCGACGTGCCCGGCTTCACGCCGCTGGAACGCGATATCGGGCCCGTGATCGAACAGGTCATGCACCGCGCTAAGGGCAAGGTCGTTGTCGCGAGTTTCGCCTCACACGTTCACCGCGTCCAACAGATCATTGACGCGGCCGTCGCGAACGGACGCCACGTCGTGTTCGTCGGTCGATCGATGGTGCGCAACATGGGAATCGCCTCCGAGCTGGGGTACATGACGATTCCCGCCGGAACCGTCGTCGACCTCAAGGACGCCGTCGAGATGCCTGACGACCGCGTTGTCTTCATGTCGACAGGATCACAGGGCGAGCCGATGGCCGTCTTGTCGCGCATGGCGAACCAGGAACACCAGATCGAAGTTGGAAAGGGTGACACGGTCATCCTCGCGTCGTCGTTGATTCCCGGAAACGAAAACGCGGTCTATCGCGTCATCAACGGGCTCATCGCCCTAGGGGCGAACGTCGTACACAAGGGGACGGCCAAGGTTCACGTCTCGGGTCACGCCGCCGCCGGCGAACTCTTGTACTGCTACAACATCGTCAAGCCCAAAAACGTGTTCCCGATTCACGGTGAGGTGCGTCACCTTCACGCGAACGTCGCCCTCGCGATCGAAACGGGTGTGCCCGTTCAGAACACGCTCATCCCCGAGAACGGCACGGTCGTCGATTTGAAGGACGGCCGAATGAACATCGCCGGTCAACACGACATCGGGTTCGTGTACGTTGACGGCTCGAGTGTTGGCGAGATCACCGACGCCGACCTCAAAGACCGCCGCATCCTCGCGGAAGAGGGCTTCATCTCGATCTTCGTTGCAATCGACCCCCGAACGGGTGCGGTCGTTGTCGGTCCCGAGATTCACGCACGAGGCTTCGCCGAAGACGAATCTGTCTTTGACGACGTCAAACCACAAATCGTCAAG
>CALPQP020000135.1 GCA_943325745.2 Gulosibacter massiliensis | reverse complement strand
GGAGGGATTCGAACCCCCAACCGTCTGATCCGTAGTCAGATACTCTATCCGTTGAGCTACAGGCGCACGTTGTCTCACGACAACTTGACGAGTCTATCAGGTGGGGTTAGCGCGCCAAAACCTGGGTTCCCACCGGGTGTGAGGAGTTTTCGGTCGCCTAGGATAGGGGAATGGTGACGAATCGCGGTGGCGAACCCCAACTGCGGGTCGTTGTCCATATCGGGCCTGTCAAAACGGGATCGACGGCGTTCACTGAACAAATGACCACCTCACAAGAGCGTGGGGAACTCGGCAAAACCACTGTTTACGCCTTGCCCCGTGAAATCAGCCTCGACAACGAGTCACAAGTGATCAAGCCCGAACATATCCGCCATTTCGCGCCGAAATTGGAATGGAACCGGCAGTCAGGGGCGGACCGAGCGGAAACACCAGGTTCACATAAGATTTTTAGTGACCGAGCACGTGCCTATCTGGATGCGCTCGCCAAAGATCTTCGCGCCCGCACAAAGTCCGATACAACAGTCTTTTTTGTCGAGGAAACGTTGTCGCGACGACCGAACCCCGGCAGTCTCTCGTCGGAGCTCTTGACCCGGTTTGATGCCGTCGATTATGTTTTTGTTGCCCGCGCGCAACAATTCATTGTGCCGTCGGCTATTGGCCAAAGATTGAAAGGGGCTGCTCACCCCAGCATGTGGGATGAACGAGTATCGCCCTTTCTGTCCAACGATAATCTTGCAAACCAGTTCGATTACGCAAGCATTCTTGATCGGTGGGCATCGAGCGACCCGCGGGTGCGAGTCATCGTGGTCCCGTTTCTAGAGTCCGATCGCGGAACGCAAAACCTGTTTCATCGAATCCTGACAGCGGTGGATGTTCGGGCAACCCTCGGTGAACCGGTCAAAACCCAGGTCAACCTCACTCTGTCTCGTTTTGAAATTGCGGCTCTCGGGCTATACAAGAAAGCAACCTTTCGCTTCTCACATAAAGGACTGCCACGAGGCAGCCTCCGACTCCGCGCATATGAATTTGCCAGGCTCGCGTTCGCGCTAATCGCTCGGATCGTCAGAAGCCCACGGTGGACAGTTACAACAGATGAGCGAATGGACATCATCGATTTTTATCAAAAGTCGAATATACGTTTCCGAGAGAAATTGGGTGCACAGGCTCAATCTGCCGAATGGATTGAGTGGTTTCGATACGCGGGAATCCACGACAGTTGACACCTTCACCGTATTTTCGGTGGTCCGGATGTGTTTGTCTCGTCAGGAAAGCTTGTTCCAAATTGCGAGCAGTCTGTTGAGCATCCGCGCAAAGTCGCGGTTTGATTGGTTGCCGATGGGTGCGATGCCGTGCAGGCGTTGCGCGGCCACCGTTTGAGATTCCGCGTACTTGAGGATGCCCTCGCGCCCATGGCGTCGACCCATACCCGAAGTTTTCATCCCGCCCATCGGTGCACCGTGAGAGGCCCAACTCGCCGAGAACCCTTCGTTCACAGTGATTGTTCCCGAACGGATTTGCCCCACAACGTCGGCCGGACGACGGGTCCACACACTCGCATTCAGCCCGTATTCGGAATCGTTGGCCCGAAGAATCGCCTCGGCGTCGTCGGCAACTCGGTACACAGACACGACGGGGCCGAACGTTTCGCCCGCACCGAGTTCCATGTCGTCGGTCACATCGGTGAGGATGGTGGGTTCAAAAAAGGTCGGGGCGATATCGGGGCGTGCGGAGCCCCCGACGACGACCGTGGCACCTCGTTTCACGGCATCAGCGACCTGGGTTGTGACTCGATCGAATTGCGCGGAAGAAATCAGCGGGCCCATGTCGATTTCCCAGTCCATGCCCGCGCCCAGTTTCATGTTGCGAACGTGTCCCGCAAATTGGGCGAGAAAAACATCATGCAGCTCATCGACAACATAGATACTTTCGATGCTGACGCACAACTGCCCGGAATTCGAAAAACACGACCGCGCGGCGGCCCGGGCGGCGGCGGCAACGTCAGCGTCCCGGAGGATGAGCATCGGGTTTTTTCCTCCCAACTCACCGGAAAATCCGATGAGCCGCGCCGCGCACTTTTCGGCAACAGAGCGTCCCGTTGCAGTCGATCCCGTGAACATGATGTAGTCGGCTGTCGCGACGAGGTCATCGCCGTGCACGCGTCCACCCCCGTGAACGACGGTCAGGGCACCCGCCGGAAGACCGGCTTCGCGTAACAATCGTTCGACGATGTCTGCCGTTGCCGGGGTGGCGGCATCTGGCAACAGCACGACGGCGTTGCCCGCAATGAGGGCTGGGATGACGTCTGAAGCGGGAAGCGTGAACGGGTAATTCCAGGGCGTGATGACACCGACAACCCCGATGGGGCGTTGGTATTCGATGGCGCGGGTCAAAAACGGGATTGCGCCGCGGCGGCGGGCCGACCGCAAATGCCCTGGGCCTCGTCGCCCGTAGTAATGGGCTAGTTGAGCTGCGTCGACGGCTTCTTCAAACGCACTGAGCCGGTTTTTCCGGGTTTCCTTCTGAATAGAATCCAGAATTTCGGGCTGATTCCGATAAACCAACTGGGAAAATCGACGGGCGATAGCGGCGCGTTTGCGAACGGGGACGAGTGCCCATTCTCGCTGAGCCTCTCGGGCTCGCTTCACGACATCGTGCATCATCACTTACTGTCCTTGTGCGCGATAGAACTCTTCGACCGACTGCTTGTCGTTTTCCCACCAGGTCCGGTGTTCGGTGTACCAGTCGATGGTCGCCGCGATACCCTCGGCGAAACTCGTATACCGTGGCAGCCATTCGAGGTCAGTTCGAAGTTTGGTCGAATCAATCGCGTACCGCAGATCGTGCCCGGGTCGATCCGTGACGAAATCAAATGAATCGTTTGGCTGGTCCATTGCGTCGAGGATGATGTGCAACACCTCGAGATTCGACTTTTCGCCGTCGGCGCCAATCAGATAGGTCTCTCCGATTTTGCCACGCTCGACAATCCGCAAAACTGCAGAACTGTGGTCGTCGGCGTGAATCCAGTCACGCACGTTGTTGCCCGTCCCATACAGTTTCGGGCGGATTCCCGACAGAACGTTAGTGATCTGACGTGGGATGAATTTCTCAATGTGTTGATACGGCCCGTAATTGTTGGAACAGTTTGACAGTGTCGCCTGCAGGCCGAAGGAACGAGC
>CALPQP020000134.1 GCA_943325745.2 Gulosibacter massiliensis | reverse complement strand
TACGGTATCAATCGGAAACTCCACCAACGCCGCTTTGCTCGCGGATCGAATGTTGACAATTTCGAGCCCGACCCTCGCCGCTCAATTGGACTAGTACTCCCTGTCCTTGGCAGACCGCGTCGCCGAAAAAAACGCTGCACTCAAAGATTCGCTCTCGTGAGTCTGACATCACCGATTCGCAACCCAAACCTTCACGACGGTGCGGTAATGCGCCGTCGGGCGTGGTGGCTCATCGTCATGTCGTTGTTTATCCCCGGCTCGGCACAGTTGCTCGCGGGAGATCGTCGACTCGGACGAATCTTGTTTGGCACGTGGCTGGTCCTTTTCCTCATCGGGCTCGCAACACTGGTGTCTTATCTCCTCGCGGCGGGGTTCACCTTCGGTTTCTGGGTATCGAATTGGGGGCTACTTGGAATGCAGGTGATGCTGGTCGTGCTTGCGCTCCTCTCGTTCGTAGCCGCCGTCGACACGTTTCGATTGGTTCGGTTCGTTCATGTTCCTGGCCGAACTCGCCTCTGGGTCGCGATTTTCACTGTCGTTGCGATGTTCGGACCTGCGGGCGGTGCCGCGTATGCGACATATCTTGTGGGAGTGACGAGAGCCACGATTGCGGGTATTTTTGCTGATGCCCCGACGGTCGAGCCGATCGAAGGAAAGTACAGTTTCATGTTGCTCGGCGGAGATGCGGGGGCTGACCGGATTGGACTTCGACCCGACTCGGTCAGTCTTGTCACCGTCGATGCGAATTCCGGCCAAATCTCTGTGGTCGGAATTCCGCGAAATTTGTACAACGCTCCGTTCACTAAGGATTCGCCGATGCGAGCGGAATGGCCAGACGGTTTCAATTGCGGTGATGAGTGCCTGTTCGCCTATATCTATCCGTGGGCGGAACAGCATGCAGAGTTGTATCCGGATGCGGTCGCGGCTGGATCATCGCCGGGAGTCGAGGCCATGCGGGATTCGGTTGAAGCCATCACCGGAATCCCCGTCCAGTTCTATGTCCTCATTGATATGCGCGGTTTTAGCCGCCTGATCGATGCCCTCGGTGGTGTGGATATCTTCATTGAGGAGCGCGTGAACGTGTGTGTCGTAGGGGAACCCATCACTGACAGTTTTCCGGCCGGCGCGACTCATCTCAACGGTAATCGCGCACTGATGTTTGCCCGAACACGTTGCGACTCTGACGACTATGAGCGCATGGGTCGCCAGCGCCAATTGGAAGAAGCGATTCTGCGTCAAGTCAAACCGACAACGGTGCTGACGCAGTTTCAGCAACTTGCGTCCGCAGGTAAAGCACTGGTCGTGACCGATTTACCTCAGTCCATGGTCGGACTCATGGTTGAACTCGGAACGAAGGCACGGAAGTTGCCCATTCTCCGAGCGGAATTGGTGCCGCCCGTTTTCGACCAGTTGTACCCGAACTTTAAGTTGGCTCACCAAATCGTCCGTGAAGCCGTTTTCCCACCGCCCGCCACGCCGAAACCGACGCCCCAACCTTAGCGGGGCTAGAGCGAAAAATCGGCGCGCAGAGCTTTTCCTAACGCGTCGCGCCACGGGGGCATCGCGGGGAGCCCTGCGGATTGCGCTGCGTCATCACCGAGAACCGAATAGGCAGGGCGTTGCGCTGGACGAACGAACGCGTCAGAGGTGGTCTGGCCGACGAGGGTTGTTGGCGCGCCGACTTCCTCGTAGATTGCGACTGCCAGATCCCACCACGAACACGCACCGGAATTCGTCGCGTGAAAGGTTCCTGGTGCAACGTCAAGAAGCAGGCGAATTCGTTCGGCAAGATCGCGGGTCCATGTTGGCTGACCGATTTGGTCGGTGACAACACTCACGGGGTCGCCCGCGCGGGCCTTGGCGAGCATTGTCGCAACGAAACTAGGTCCGCCCGCGCCGTAGAGCCACGCGGTACGTACGACGGTTGTCCCGTCCCGGTGCGCTGATCGCACGGCGAGTTCGCCCTCGAGCTTGCTCCGGCCGTAGGCGGACCGCGGGTTTGTTGTCGCGTTTTCGGAGTAAGGGCTCGTGGCGAGACCGTCAAAAACGTAGTTGGTTGACACATGAACGAGGCGTGCACCTGTGCCTGCGCATGCATTCGCCACGTTCATTGCGCCACGGACATTGACATCCCTGGCCGCGTCGTTGTTAAACTCGGCATCATCGACGGCGGTGTATGCGGCGGCATTGATGACAGCCACCCGGCCGACAACCGCGCGCTGAACAGCACTCGCGTCGGTGATGTCTAGATCTGCACGAGCGACGAGGTCTGCGCTATCACCGAATACGTCGCCCAAGGCGGTTGCGAGCATTCCGCCGCCACCGGTCACAAGAATTGGTGCAGTCATCGCGATCTCCCTCGTCCTTCAGCGTAGTGCGGCAATAGGCTGAGCGAGTGAATAAAGCGTCTACTCAACCGCTCGTTCTCGTGGACGCAACAGCAATCAGTGCTCAGCGAGGTGGCGTCGGGCGTTATGTCGAGGAACTGGTCCGCGAGTCGGTCCTCGCGGGTCTCTCCCTTGTCGTGGTCTGCCAGCCACGCGATGAGAAGGCGTTTGCGCACCTTGACTGCGATCTGGTTGTCGCTCCTCGACGTGTTCAGACCGTGTTCTTGAGATTTCTGTGGGAACAGATCGGGTTGCCCGTGCTCGCGCGTCGACTTCGTGCCACGACGATTCATTCACCGCACTACACGTTTCCGTTTTTGACGGGCCGTCACCGCGTCGTGACCATTCACGACCTGACCTTCTGGTCCCACCCCGATCGTCATTCAGCGTTGAAGAAGTTGTTTTTCAAATTCTGGATTGTGGCATCTGCCCGAATGGGTCTTGACGTCATCGTCCCGTCCGCGGCGACCGGCGCGGAGTATCAGCGCGTGGCCCGTGCAAACAAGGATCACATCACGGTGGCATTTCACGGTGTTGACCGAGACACGTTCCACCCGCCCACGCCTCGCGATGTTGCGAAATTCGCGGAGGCAAACGAAGTGGCATCGTGGATTGCGTTCCTTGGCACGATTGAGCCGCGCAAAAACGTTGTTCCCCTCATCGAGGGGTTCCAGCTCGCCACACGCGACATGGTGAAACGTCCAGGCCTGCTTCTGGCCGGGGCACCCGGGTGGGACGGCGCAGTGGCCGGCGCTATCGCGCGCGCGGTCGATGCCGGTTATGACGTGCGACACCTCGGGTACATCCCGCTCGACAATCTGCCGGCATTTCTGGGTGGCGCC
>CALPQP020000133.1 GCA_943325745.2 Gulosibacter massiliensis | reverse complement strand
CGCGGTGAGTCGAACCGTGCGACCGTCTTCGGCGTCGGCACCGGCATCGACCTCGGCGAGGTCGATTGTCGAGACCCGGTCGTCGCGCGCAAACCCGCGAGAGAATTGGCGCATCTCGTAGGCGCTGATTCCGCCAGGGATAGACGCAGGGCAGGCCGGCGCCACAGAGCGGTCACACGCGTCAATGTCGAGGTCAACGTGAATGGGGCCACCATCGGCACCTGCGATGGCGAGGGCTTCGTGAACAACAGCATCGACACCTCGACGGGCAACGTCATCACGCGTAATTACCGTGACGCCCCAATCGCGCACTCGGCGGAGGTAGTCGGTCGAGTTGGCGAAATCCGCGATCGCGATCTGCACCCCGCGGGCGGGGTCGACCCCGAAATCATCGATGAGTCGGCGGACGGGCGAGCCGTTGCTCACACCGTCGCGAACGTCAAGATGAGCATCGACCGTGATCAGCCCAGCGGTGGCAATCTGATCGCCCCACGCGGCAACCGCCACGGGTACCGTGAGCGCGTTGTCGCCACCGATAGCGACGAGGAGTCGTGTTCGGGAAACGGCTTCGGCAATCACGCGAATCGCGCCGGCTTCGTAACCATCAGGGTCAGGGACGTCGCCAAAATCATGTCGCACGAGCGTCGCCGCTGTCAGGATGTCATCGCCCGAGTGAAACGCCTCGGAATAGCGCGGAAGAACTTCGCGGACTGCGGCTGGTGTCAGGTTGGTGGAACCAGGGGTGATGGACGTCGAATACGTCGGCACACCGATGATTCCAAAATCTGCGTCGCCGTCAGGCGCACTCCACCCGCCCGCGCGGGGCCAGAGAGGGTCGTGTGAGAGTGCCATAAAGGCAAGGGTATCGCGCCCGCGATTTACCGGAACGCCTCTTCGCCGGTCAAGGCGCGACCGACCACCAGTGCGTGAACCTCGTCGGTGCCTTCGTAGGTTCGAACCGACTCGAGGTTCATCATGTGGCGCATGATTGGATAATCCGCCGTGACACCGTTTCCACCGAGGATCGAACGAACCGTCGAGACGATTCCAACCGCTTCGCGAACGTTGTTGAGTTTGCCGACCGAAATCTGGTCATGAGTCAATGTTCCCGCATCCTTGAGTTTGCCGATGTGGTGCGAGAGCAGCACTCCCTTTTCAAACTCGAGGAAGCAATCAGCGAGCTTGGTCTGCGTGATTTGCGTCGCCGCGAGGGGCTTGCCGAAAAGGATGCGTTCTTTCGAGAACGTCACCGCGACGTCGATGGCGGCACGAGCGGCGCCCATGACTCCCCAGACAATTCCGTATCGCGCCTCGTTGAGGCACGAGAACGGCGCACCGAGTCCTTTGGCCAACGGAAGGCGCAGAGACTCGGGAACGCGAACGTTCTCGAGGTCGATGTCACACTGAATCGATGCACGCATCGACAACTTGTTAGAGATCGGCGTCGCCGTGAAGCCTGGGGTGTTGGTCGGGACGATGAAACCGCGAACGCCATCTTCGGTGTCGGCCCAGATGATGGCGTAGTCGGCGATGTTCGCGATGCCGATCCAGCGCTTGGCGCCGTTGATGACCCAGTGGTCGCCGTCCTTGACCGCCTTCGTCAGCATGTTGGACGGGTCGGAACCGCCCTGGGGTTCAGAGAGGCCAAAACACCCGGCCAACTCGCCACGGGCCGAGGCCGGGAGATATTCCTGCTTTTGTTCCTCTGAGCCGAACTTGGCAATGGCCGCCATGGCGAGCGAGCCGAGGACCGAAATGTGTGTGCGCCACGAGGTGTCGACCGCTTCGAGTTCGTAGCACACGAGACCGTAGGAAACGGCACTCGCACCGGCACAACCGTAGCCCTCGATGTGCATTCCGAGCATTCCGAGTTCGCCCATTTCGCCGATGAGTTCGGTGCGAAGGCGCTGAATTTCGAAGTCTTCGTCGATCTGCGGCTGGATGCGCTCGAGAGAGAATTTCCGGGCCTTGTCGCGCCAGCCGAGCTCTTCTGCGTTGAACAGTGCATCGAAACCCATTACGGTTTCGGCTGTCGAAAAGCTGGACACAAATACCCCTTTGCGGTGTTCAAGTACACCAATACTAATAGTCGGGGACGCGAATGATTTCGTTGAGGGTGGACCTGAGTGGGCGAAACAATCCAGTGGATTGTTTCGTGTCGAGGGGTCGGGGACGCGAATGATTTCGATGAGGGTGGACCTGAGGGGATTCGAACCCCTGACCCCCTGCATGCCATGCAGGTGCGCTACCAGCTGCGCCACAGGCCCTTTCGGGCAACTTGTTCAGATTAGTCTACGGGCGAGTTGTCTCCCAAATCGTCGGCGACGTTTCCCCGTTCAGGCAACGCAATGGGAATCACGGGGCAGTCGTGCCACAGCCGTTCGAGCCCGTAGAACATGCGCTCTTCCTCGTGGAAAACGTGCGCGACGACGTCACCGAAATCGAGCAGGATCCATCGTCCGAGGTCACGGCCTTCTCGTCGAAGAGTCCTACTTCCGCTAGCTAACATCTGATCTTCGATTTCGTCAGCGATCGCTTGAACGTTTCGTTCATTGCGTCCAGTGACCATCACGAACGCATCGACGATACCGATGGGGCCGCTGACATCAAGAGCAACAATGTCTTCTCCCTGCTTGGCGTCTGCTGCAGCCGCGACAATGGCGACGTGGTCGATGGCGGTTGTGGTTGCGGTCACTGAGTTCCTTTAGATGAGTCCGGTGAAGAAAGCGAGTCCAATTAGTGCAGCCACGAAGAGCCCAAGGAACGTGGCAAATGTAGCGGAAATTCCTTGCCGGGCAGACGAGGTTTTGTGACCCTGATTGAGTGGTGCCGCTCGACCGATGATTGAGAGCGCCTCAGTGGCCCGTCGAGGTATTCCGGGCAATCCAACCTGTGGGCTGGCGTCTATGGCGACGGGCGACAATCTGTTGTGAGACGCAGCCGCGACGACAATCGGACCGGTGAGAATAGCCTCGCCGGTGTTGTCGATGGGTCCCGAGATTTCTCCAGTGGGAAACAGTTCTACGTGAAGTGACGTGACGGGGAAGGACGATTGCCCCACGGTGGACGACGCGGTAATCCACTCATCCCCGATGTCGTCATAGCCGTGGTCGTGCGGGAGTCCACTGGACGGAAGCTCACTCGACGGAAGCTCACTCAACGGAAGCTCACTCAACGGAAGCTCACTCAACGGAAGCTCACTCAACGGAAGCTCACTCAACGGAAGCTCACTCAACGGAAGCTCACTCAACGGAAGCTCACTCAACGG
>CALPQP020000132.1 GCA_943325745.2 Gulosibacter massiliensis | reverse complement strand
TCGAACGTTGCGCGCCGCCGCGGAGGGCCACGAGGATATGTTCATACTGCGGGTGTTGCCATCGCGACCACCGACACTGTCGTCTCCTCACTCGTCTCGGTGTTCGACGACTTCGGTTCTTGTGTCTTTGTTCCCGAACTGGGAATTACCCTCAACAATCGTGGGGACGGATTTACGGACGGCTCCAACCGGTATCGACCCGGATCATTTCCCGTCCACACCCTCGCGCCGGTCATTGTTCGTGATGGTGACGGATCTGTTCTCGCCCTCGCAACGCCAGGCGCCGACGGACAAGTCCAAACGCTGCTTCAAGTCGTGTCTGCAATGCGGTTTGATGGCACACCCCTGCCCGGTGCGATCGCGGCGCCGCGTTGGAGAAGCGAAAACGGTGCGCTTTTGATTGAACAGTCACATTCCGCGAGTTCGGATTTGGAAAGTCGTGGCCACGAGATCGTTGTTCGTGAGGATGGGGACGCGATCTTCGGCGCGGTCGTTGCCGCAGGTAACGGTCCACCCGGGCTTATATATGGAGCGGACGATCGTCGTTCGGTTGTAGGAGCCACCGAATGACCAGAAACAAGCCGACCAGTGAATTTGCGGAACTCGTCCGAGCCGAAGTCGAGACACGACGCGAGGCGATCGTGTCACTCGCGCGCGCCGTAGTCACCGCTCCAAGCGTCAACCCGCCTGGGGACACACGACTTGTTGCGGAACGCGTGATGTCCTTCTTCAGCCACTGTGGCATTGAGGCGACCGACTATCGCGCCGTCGATACGATGCCATCGGTCCTCGTGAATATCGACTCGGGACGACCCGGAAGGCATCTACTCTTCAATGCACATCTCGACACAATGCCACCCGGTGATGAAAATCTGTGGTCAGTTCCGCCTTACGAACTCACGCGGCGCGACGGCCGACTGTACGGGCTCGGTATGGGGAACATGAAAGGCGCCGTCGTCGCGATGGCGCACGCGATCGACATCCTCTGGGACAATCGCGACCAATGGAACGGCTCGATTACGTTCGCTGCTGTCAGTGACGAAGTGGTCTTCGGGCCGAACGGAGCCGAGGCACTCATTAACGACAAGGGCATCACCGGCGACGCACTCATTTGCGGCGAGGGCCCGGGATTCAAGCGACTGTCGAACGGTGAAAAGGGAGTGTTATGGGTTCGAATAGATGTTTCCGCCGAACCGGGACACTCCTCAGCCGTAGTGCGGGGCAACTCAGCGCCCGCACAGATTGCGAAGGTCATCCACCTAATCGATGGCCTGACGGGCTGGCGCGGAGACGAAACCTTTGCCGATTTCACCAATCGACGACAGGTCGAACCAATCCAGTCGCCTGAGCGCGAAACTTTCCTCACCGCCAATATCGGCACGATTAGTAGCGGCACGTTCATCGGGCAAATCGCCACGAGCGCAGCGATCGAGATTGATTTCCGAATTCCTCCAGGGCTCTCGATCGCACACGTGCTTGATTCGGTCAGCGAGGAACTTCGCTCCGCGGATATTGTCGCGAACGTGAGCGTGATCAAAGGGTGGGAGCCCAACGTCACGGGTCGCGATACCGACATTGTTCAGTCGTGGCGATTGGCGTCGGACAAGCTAGGAATCGATTTTCCCGAATTTGCGATTCGATTACCCGCGAGCGATGCGAGCCGCTGGCGAAGGCTGGGGGTTCCGGCAATTTGCTACGGACCGCAACCTTTGTATTCCTCCGGAATTGATGACTACGCTGAGGAAGAAGAATTACTCAACTGCACGGCGCTGTATGTGTTGACGGCATGCGAATTTCTTTCCGCCCCCGATTCGGAGCAATAATGAGCCAACGCGATGACAAGAATTCCCGCTCCAGAAGTGTCGCGGCTAGCCCTCAACCATTCCTCCGTTCACGGTCAACGCGTTTCGAATCCCTCAGACCCGCAGTCGAAGTTATCTCTCTTCCCAACCAAATTCATGACCTGCTCGAAGATGCCATCATCCACGGCGACATCGAACCAGGATCGCGCCTGTTGCCCGACGAAATCGCCATTGAGTTCGGAGTGAGCAGAATCCCCGTTCGGGAAGCGCTTAGCTCGCTACACGAAGCAGGGTGGGTTCAAATCCGGCCTCGCTACGGTGCATATGTCAGCCAACGTTCGCTTCGTGAGCTCACGCACCTTTTCGAAGCACGGGCGGGGATTGAGCCTGAGATAGCCAGGCTTGCAACCAACAGGCGAACACCTGAGGACATTGAAACACTCAGACGGGTCGTTAAACGCAGTGTCTCGGCCGCGCAAGCCGACGATGTCGAAGCGGCCTTTCATGCGAGCGTCGACTTCAATGTTGCGGTCAGGGTCGCTGCCCACAACGATGTACTCGCGGCAATCTCGCTGGCTCTCGAAAAACGCGCACGCTTTTACTTTTATCCCATTGCGAAAACCCTCGCCGGAGACTGGGCGCAACGCCAAAACATCCTCGTCGACATCATCGAATCGGGAGACTCGGCCTTGGCGGCCGAACGCGCGCGGGACCACATGGTGGGGACCGGGGAAGACGTGATTCGGCTGCTTGACCTCGACTCAGACAATTGATGCGTCGTGAGGTCGACGTTCCGCTCATTCGCCGCGATAACCTTTAATCACGCCCTCGTAGCTCAGCGGATAGAGCAGGGGCTTCTAATCTCACGACCAAAGCGCTTGCTGCGCGGTTTGTCGGGACGAAGAATCTCTCAAGGTGTTGTGCGAGTCTGATTTTTTGTATCCAAGTGGCGTAGGATTTTGATTTTAAAATACACCCCTTCGTCTTGGCCGCTCTAGCCACCACAGCCTCTATTGTCCTCGTTCCCCTGGCGTCAGCGCCGGCCCACGCGACTACGAGTGGAGGAATTGCCCTCTACCTCTCGGCACCCCTTGTTCAGGGCTCAGAAATTGACCCTGGAGGCATGTTGACCGAGAACTTCAATGGCTTGGGTGGCAGTCCCACTTCAGGTGGTGCCGTTTGCCCTACCGCTCTTGCGATCGGCACGCTCAACGTTGCGCCCTCGGCGGCCGCATGCAAATATCGACTTCCAGGGATTTATGGCGGCGCCGCTGCCACAACTTCGAGTCCGTTTTTTGGGGGCAGTGGATCCGATTATTTTGGTACATATAGCTCGAGCGACGCGGAGCTTACCTTTACCTTTCCCGCTGGTGGCGTGAAGTACGTCGGATTCTGGTGGTCGGGTGGTAACAGTGGAAACGTTGTGACCTTTTACAACGGCGCCACCGAAATTGCGAACCTCGACACTGTCGCACTGGAGTTGCTATTG
>CALPQP020000131.1 GCA_943325745.2 Gulosibacter massiliensis | reverse complement strand
CACTGCCATCGTTTCGCCGGGCCGGATCTCGAGGGATACGCCGTTGAGCACGTCCCGCACACCGCCCTCACCGCCCTCGTGTCGGTAGTGAACATCGTCGAAAACCAACGAACCGGCCGACGTCGTCGGAACGATTGGCGCAGCCGGACTTGTGATCGAATTCTTGCGGTCAAAGATGTCGAAAATTCGGTCGAGACCGCTCTGCGCTTCAAGCGTCAGGGCCAACAAGTACCCGACCGATTCGATCGGGCCGGCGAGAACGGCCGCGGTGGCAAAGAAGGCAAATAGCTGCCCGGTGGTCAGGTCGCCCTGGCTCGCGAGCCACACGCCGACGAGCAAGCAGGCCGCCAATGCAAAATCGGGAATCCACTCCAGCCAAAAACCGAGCGTCGCTCGCGCGTTGCCTTTGGCGACTTCGAGGTTTCGCCCGTGCGTTGCGCGTTCAGCGAACCGCGACAGCGAGTCATCACCGCGACCGAACGACCGCAACACGCGAATCCCGTGAACCGATTCCTCGACCGACGTCGCGACGTCGCCCCACTGATCCTGGGCGGCTCTCGACAATCCAGTGAATCGATTCCGAAAACGAGACCCAAAAACGAACATCGGAATCGAGCAAATCAAAAAGAGGATAGCGAGGATCGGACTCCACGTGAAGAGGATTGCAACGCCGAGGACGATGGCGATGGAATTTCCCACCAACATCACCGCACCGTATGACAGCCAGCGTCGCAAAAGGCTGACGTCGGTGTGGGCGCGCGACAACAACTGACCGCTCTGCCACTTGTCATGGAACGCGACGGGAAGGTTTTGCAAGTGGTCGTAAATTGCGTTTCGAATTCGTGAATCGATTCGGGTTCCCGGTGTGAGAACCGCGACTCGTCGCAGGTAGATGAACAGTGCCTCGAACAGCCCCAGCAGTGCGATGAGACCAACCGCGGGCCACACGAGTGCCGGGTCATCACCGCGCAGAGGTCCGTCCACGAGAGCCTCGAGAGCAATCGGAATCCCCAGCGCCAACGCACTCGAAATGAGCGAAATGGCCATCCCCGCAATCAGCCCATAAACGTCGCGACCGGCGAAGGGCAGAATCCGCGCGAGTCCGCGAATCGCCCCGGCTGGGGGCGAGGATTCGGCGTGGACTGTTGGCATGATTATCAATTCAGTCTATGCATGGCAGAATTGCGCCGTGACGGAAAAAGAACTCCTCGACCTGTGGAATCGGGCTCGGACCCATCTCGTGGTCGCTCAATTGGCGCCCACGTTCCTGCTGATAACCACCGTTGGGCTCGTGCCTGCCATTCGCGACGCGGGAACGTTTGCGGTCTTGGCCACCCTTGGAATCTTGCTTGCGTCGGGAATTCTTGGTGCACTCGTTGAGTTTGCGGCTGCGCACGAAGCCCAAGCTGTTGCGCGCGACCTTGCCGCAATCGCGAAGCCCAGCCACGCGTCGCTCACCATCATTCGATTCGCCCCGTGGTTGAGCGTCGCAAAATTCGTGACACCGACTATTTTTGTGGGAATCTTCGTCGCCCTCGCCGCCGCGCTTTTACGCGGGTAATTCAGTTTGACGACTACTAACTCTCGTTGTCGATAAACGAAAAGGCCAGCATGTGGCAGATGGCAAGATGCGCGTCCTCGATGCGCCCCATGTGCTGTTCCGCGACGTTGATGTGCAGAGTCGCAACCGTTCCCAGCGTCCCACCGTCTCGACCGGTCAACGCGACGGCGTGCGCGCCCTCTGACTGGGCGAATTGAAGGGCACGGATGACGTTTTCGGAATTTCCGGAACCGCTAATCGCGATCACGATGTCTCCTGGAGCGATGAAGTTCCGCAATTGCTCTTCGTACACGATGTCGTATCCGACGTCGTTGCTGTAAGCCGAAATAGTCGAGGTTGCATCGGTAAGCGCGATGACCCGAAATTTGGCGTCGCGCTCGGAGCTCGCGCCTTTAAGCAGGTCGGTCGCAAAGTGCGAAGCGGTCGAGGCGCTCCCTCCGTTGCCGCACGTGAAAATCGTTCGCCCGTCGGCCCGGGCGGTGTCGAGTAACTGGCGCAGGGCCGAAACGGCGTCGAGGTCGATCGAACCTAACGCCGAGGTCAGCGACTCTCGATAGGAATCAAAATAGGTCACGGGTGAGCTCCTTCGCGCCGAGGTGAACGCCTTCGCGGTCGAATGTCGATGTCGTGATGACGGGGACCATGTGGCTCCAACTCTCGAGTTCACGACTGACGCTATCAGCCAAACTTTTTGTCAAGCGAGCGCCGACCCGCGCGACTCCGCCACCGAGAACGATCACCGACGGGTTGTACATCAAGATTGCGTTGCTCAGCCCTCGAGCAAAGACCCGCGAATATTCCGCGAGGAACTCGTCGTCGGCGAACAGTTCGATCGCGGGTCGCCCGTGATCCTGTTCAATCCAATAGCCACTGCACAGTCTCTCGAAGCACCCCGTCCGTCCGCACGAACACACCCTCGGGTCGTCGCTGACACGGGTGTGCCCTAATTCGCCGGCTTCGTTCGACGCTCCGCGCACGATTCGTCCGGAACTGATGACCCCCGCACCGATGCCCGTCGACACCGTCACATAGACCAGGTTGTCGAACCCGTGGCCACCGTGATGAAATTCCGCGAGAGCGCCCACCTTGGCATCGTTGTCCACCGCGACGGGAAGGTCGAGCGCGTCACGAGCCCACGCCCCAAAATCGAAATCGCTCCAGCCAGGCACATGGACCGATCGCTTCACCGTCGCCGTCTGAAAATCGACCGGCCCGCCGAACGAGACACCGACCGCAGTTGCGGGGTTCCCTCCTGCCTGGAGGTGCTTTCGGTAATAGGACACAGCGCGCTCGAGGTTTTCAGTGGACCCGCTCGTCGGCCACGATTCGAGGCCGTGAACACCGGCATCGTCGGTGATTGCGACAGCGCACTTTGTGCCGCCGATATCGATGGTCAGCGTCGTCGCCATCGATTCACCCCCGTCAGTTTCCCCCATTGTATTGCTGGCGGCACGGGTCGTTTAGGCAACGCGTTGAGTGCATCCCTTCGGCGTAGTCTTCAGTCATGAACAAAGAGTCACACATTCGTTTTTGGATCTTCCTCGTGTTGGCTGGCATCGGACTCGTCACCGCCATGGTGTTCAACGGGATAGCCGTCATGAGCGGTCAGGATTACGCCGCGGCGTGGTTCGGCACCGCCGTGGACTGGGTGTTGTCGGCAGACCTGTCTGTCGTCGCCATCGCCTCGGTCGTCTTCATGCTGGCCGAGGCTCGACGAATAGGGATGAAGCGCGTCTGGTTGTACATCGCACTATCCGGTGTCACCGCGATGGCGTTT
>CALPQP020000130.1 GCA_943325745.2 Gulosibacter massiliensis | reverse complement strand
CTCTTCACCCCGCGCACACCGTCGCCGTCGTGCGTCACGAGCGCGATGCGGTCGCCGAGGCGATCGCGGAATTGTCGGACGGCGTGGTTATCGTCGACCAGGACGACATAACTGGAACGGGTCGAGCGGTCGAGCTGGCAATGGCTGCGCTCGCCGATTTTGACGGCGACGTCGTTGTTGTCTCGGGTGACGTTCCGCTTCTCGACGCCGAGACCCTGACGGACCTGATTGATGAACACCGCCAGCGCGAGCGGGCCGCTTCGGTTCTTTCGGCGCTCGTCGATGACCCATCGGGATACGGTCGAATCGTGCGTGATGATGCCGGCGAGTTCCGACGCATTGTTGAGCACAAAGACGCGGCCGAGGATGAACTCGGCATTTCTGAAATCAATTCGGGAACGTATGTGTTTCGCGCCTCGGCGCTCAAGACCTCGCTCGCCAAGGTCGGTACCGCGAATTCGCAGGGCGAAAAGTATCTGACCGACGTCATCGAACTTCTCGTGACCGACAGTCTCACCGTCGGCGCGAACCCCGTCTATGAGTCGTGGGTTGTCGCGGGGGTCAACGACCGCGCGCAGTTGTCCGACGCGCAGGCGCGGCTCAACGCGATGATTGTGCGTGGGCACCAGTTGAACGGCGTCAGCATTGATGACCCGGCGACCACCTGGATCGACCGTGGCGTCTCCATCGAGCCGGACGCCCACATCTTGCCCGGCACCTTCCTGAAGGGGGCGACGAGCATCGCGTGTTGCGCTACCGTGGGCCCCGACACGACGCTGCGCGATTGCGAGATTGGCGAAAACGCGACCGTCACTCGAACCGACGCGACCCTCGCGGTCATCGAGGCGAACGCCACGGTCGGCCCGTTTTCGTACCTGCGCCCCGGAACCGTCCTCGGCGATGGCGGCAAGATCGGCGCGTTCGTCGAGACCAAGAACGCGCAGATTGGTCGCGGCAGCAAGGTCCCGCACTTGTCGTACGTCGGCGATACGACGGTCGGCGAGAACTCGAACATCGGTGCCGGAACCATCACCGCCAACTATGACGGTGTAGCCAAACACCCGACGGTCATCGGATCACATGTTCGCACCGGTTCACACAATGTCTTTGTTGCACCCGTCACGATTGCGGACGGCGCCTACACGTCGGCCGGAACCGTCGTTCGACGAAACGTCCCAGCGGGGTCGCTGGGAATGACGGTCGCGCAACAGCGCAACGTCGAGGGTTGGGTCGAAAACAATCGACCAGGCACCGCGTCCGCCGAGGCCGCGACTCACGCGACAAAGGAAAGCGAGTAGTCCGATGAACAACATGGAGTTGGCGGGCAAAAAGAAGCTCATTCTTATTTCTGGTCGAGCCCACCCCCAACTCGCGTTGGACATCGCCGATCAACTCGGAATTTCGTTGTTGCCCACGGACGCCCGCACCTTTGCGAACGGTGAAATTTATGCTCGATTCGACGAGAGCGTGCGCGGAACGGACGCGTTCGTTATCCAGTCGCACTGCACCCCCATCAACGAGTGGTTGATGGAACAGCTCATCATGGTCGACGCTCTCAAGCGCGCGAGCGCGAAGCGCATCACCGTCGTTGCACCGTTCTACCCCTACGCCCGCCAAGACAAGAAGAGCCGAGGCCGCGAACCAATTTCGGCGCGGCTCGTTGCCGACCTGTTCAAGACCGCCGGAGCCGACCGGATCATGTCGGTCGATATCCACGCACCGCAGATCCAGGGGTTCTTTGACGGACCGTTCGACCACCTGTTTGCGATGCCGATTTTGCTGGAACACTGCCGCGCGCAACTCGATTCGTCCACGCTCACGGTGGTGAGCCCGGACATGGGCCGAGTTCGCGTTGCCGACGTATGGAGCCAAAAGCTCGGCGCACCGCTCGCCCTCATCCACAAGCGTCGCGACCCCGAGATCGCGAATCAAGTTTCGGTGCATGAAATCGTCGGCGAGGTCGAGGGTCGCGTGTGCCTCATCGTCGACGACTTGATTGACACTGGTCGAACCATCGTCAAGGCCGCCGAAGCGCTCAAGAACGCCGGCGCCAAGGGTGTTGTCGTTGCGGCGACACACGCGGTGTTCTCTGACCCCGCGACCGAAATCCTGCAGTCGGACTTCATCGACAAGGTCGTCGTCACCGACTCGTTGCCGATTCCCGAAGAAAAGCGTTGGGATCGCCTCGAAATCTTGTCGATCGCGCCCACCATCGCGACGGCAATTCGCGAGGTCTTCGGCGAGGGCTCGGTCACTGGGATGTTCGACGGGGCTGCGTAACTCCTGACTTCATGTTCGTAGGGGCATGTGTGAGCCGCACCCGCGGTGCGAACCCGCCTCAAATCGTAGACGTGTAAAAAATCAGCCTAATTTTTTACAGGTTTACCGAACGTGTCAATAGACTATTGACATGTCTTTTCGCGCAGAGGTCGCACGCAACGACCTTCCCTTGATTCCACCCAACCTCGTCGTCGAGACGATCGAGGTGTTGCGGGCGACGACCGCCGCGCGGGTCGCACTTATGGAACTCGACACTCGAAGCCGATACATCCCGAACCCTGCGGTTCTCATCAACGCGATTCCCGTTGTCGAGGCACAAGCCAGTTCCGAGATTGAGAACATCGTCACGACGACCGACGAGATGTTTCAGGCGGATATCCAGGGGCTCGCGGGTGCAGACCCCGCAACGCGCGAAGCCCTGCGATATCGCACGGCGCTGCGAGTTGGGTTCGACTCGATTGGTCAGCGGCCGCTTTCGACGAGCACAGCAACGAGTATCTGCTCGGCAATCCTCGGCCACGACACCGCGATTCGCACTGATGCCGGGACGTTCATCGGAAACCCGCTGACACAAACCGTGACCTACACGCCGCCGACCGGTCGCGACAATTTGCTTCGGCTTATGTCGAACTGGGAGGAATACATCCACCGGCGCGACGAGGTCGACCCGCTCGTTCGCCTCGCGGTTGCCCACTATCAATTCGAGGCGATTCACCCGTTCCCCGACGGGAATGGTCGAACGGGCCGCATCCTCAACCTGTTGTTGCTCGCCGAGTGGGGGTTGCTTAAGATGCCCGTGCTGTATCTGTCGCGATACTTCATCGCCACAAAGGCGGAGTATTACGAGCGTCTGATGGGCGTCACCGCTCGGGGAGAATGGCACGACTGGATTCTTTACTTTGTCCGTGGAGTCGAGACCACGGCGGTGTCGGCAACGGCGACGGTCAACCGCATTCTTCATGCTCATCTCGACGTTCGCGATCGAATTCGCGACGAATTTGGGGCCACTAATTCCGCCCTGATCGAGGTGCTGTTCACGCAACCGTATTCGCGCATTCGCGATG
>CALPQP020000129.1 GCA_943325745.2 Gulosibacter massiliensis | reverse complement strand
TGCGCTCGTTGACTGCTAGTCCTCGAGCACTCTGTGTTCTAGCCTGATACGCGCTCAAACGAGGACCACGTTTTCGTGTCCTGGAATTCCCGAAGCCGTGCGTCATAAGCCGCAACGGCAAAATCGCTCAGTGCAAGTTGAGGTTCGCGAGACGGAACGAGTGATGACAACAACCACTCCGTGAGATGGGGGTTCATCAATAGCACGGGGCCGATCAACGAGGTGCCGACGAAATTTTCGCGTCGAACTCCTTCAACGTGTGTTGTCGGGTTCCGGCCAATGCCACGCGTAGTCGCCATGAACCCAGGGCTTTCCGGTGAACTCGAGACCATCGAAAATTGCGATTTGTAGCCGACAATCGGCTGAGACGTTCCCTCGAACGAGCCCATCACCTTGCCGGTATAGCGCTCGAACATCCTCACCTCGG
The DNA here is from genome assembly GCA_943325745.2 of Gulosibacter massiliensis. Classification (GTDB taxonomy): domain Bacteria; phylum Actinomycetota; class Actinomycetes; order Actinomycetales; family Microbacteriaceae; genus MWH-TA3. The sequence goes on along the minus strand of CALPQP020000129.1, from coordinate 2,927 downwards.
TTGAGAAGTCGAAAATACCCACACCCGAAATGTCATACTTCATTTCTGCGTTGACGATGCGCGATCCCAGACATTCCATGGCGTTATGGGTAAACAGGAAATGTGTGCCCGTGTGGATGAGTTCATCAATCCTGGATTTGTGGGGAGCGAGTCGAGCGATCGCTCGAATTTGACCGCTTTCCGTGAGCGGTCCGAGATACACCAAATCGACTTTTCCCGAAACAAACGCCGGAGTCTCGTTGAGCCCTGTTCGAACAACACGCGCGTCAGGAAGACACCGTACGAGGTATTCGATGTTCGCATTGTCACCGTGCAAGTTCGCAATCTCGGGAAACAACATCTCAATCGTCAACGTCACGAGTTCATCTCCATCAGGCGCTGCCGCAATTTTCGGTGAACCGCGTCGCCGGTCGGACCGGCATTGTGATTGCTGTGGAGATTGAACACCACATCGACTTCCCCGAGAGGCACCAGATCCGCCCCCCGTGTTTCCGACTCGACCAACACGATTCTGTTCGAATCAACGCCGGCCAGGGCGAGTCGAAGTGCTTGATCGTGGCGTCGAATTCCACCAACATAAATCGCAGAGATTGATGGGTCTGCCAGATATTCGTAGTCTGCGTCGTACGTCCACGCCGTGTTCTCGACCCCGTCGAAGCGGTCGGTTGTTTCGTCGATGGCGAGCAAAACGATCTTGCGGCCGGGCACCGAGACGATTTGCTCAAATGCCCGCGACACCGCAACTCCCACGAGTCCCTTCGTGAGAAGTCGAACGAGACGCACGCCACCAACTGTTTCCTCAGCGAAACGGCTCGTCGGCGGCGTGAGCGACTCGACGACCAACCCAATTGTCTGTGGTGCAACGTTGAGCACGTCGAGCGTCGCCGCTACGGCCGCCACGTTGTAAACGTTGACGACGCTTTCGTTCGCCAGGCGAATGTCGACCGTCTCAGAATTAATCGTGAGCGACCTCAATCCCGATGAGCGGTCGATCGGCGAAACGCGGACGTCGGCCACCGGAGACCTGAAATCACACGCCGGACAACGAACGCGCCCGATGTGGTTGAAACGCCAAAAGACCCAGTTGAGTCGTTCGTCGCACCGCGGGCAGATCGCTGCGTCCACCGCGGAACCGCTCGGTTCGCGCGATTCATTTCCGGTCGGGTCGACGCCGAAAAAATGCCGAGCGTTCGCATCGCTGCCGAGCGACGCGGTGATGAGATCATCGGAGTTGAGTACGAGAGTTGTTTCCGGCGAAATTGCGGACGACAATATCCACGCGATGTATTCCGGATGGGCGTTTCGCTTGATGGAGTCGCGGGTCAGATTCGTACACACCACAATGTCCGGGGCTAACTGCGGAAGCACTCGCAACGCGGAACGTTCGTCCATCTCGAGCACGGCCACGTCACTCCGACATCTCCCCAACATCGTGACCCCGTTGATGAGAGTTGCGACGATGCCGTCGCGGAGGTTGGAACCGGCCCTGTTCGTGGACACCCGCTTTCCGAGTGTGTGAAGTGCATCGGCAAGGAGGTTTGTGGTCGTGGTTTTTCCATTCGTCCCCGTCACGACAATGACCGTGTCGGGGCGAGCGATGACGCCGAGAAGATTCGGATATACCCACAGTGCAATGCGCCCAGGGACGTGTGTCCCCTCGCGACCGAGAAAGCGAAGCATTGACCCCGCACATTTTCCAAGCCAGAGGGCGGAGAGTGCACGCAACCCGTACCGCGGTCCGTGGCGTTTGCCAGGTGTAGGGACCGTCGGTTCAGTCATTACTCGAGGAACTCGCGAATCGTGACAGACCGAGAAGGGTGACGCAATTTTGTCATCGTCTTCGACTCGATCTGGCGAATGCGCTCGCGCGTGACGCCAAACGTTTCACCGATTTGGTCGAGCGTCTTGGGGATCCCATCACCGAGCCCATAGCGCATGCGAATCACACCGGATTCACGCTCGGACAATGAATCGAGAACCGACTCCAACGCCACCAGTAACATGCGATTAGCGACGGCGTCGAGCGGAACAATCGCCTCGGTGTCCTCGATGAGGTCTCCGAATTCGGAGTCGCCGTCTTCACCCAGAGGAGTGTGAAGCGAGATTGGCTCGCGCCCATACTTCTGAACCTCGACAACCTTTTCCGGTGTCATGTCCAATTCATTGGCCAATTCCTCGGGGGTCGGTTCGCGACCAAAATCCTGCAGCAACTGACGTTGAACACGAGCGAGTTTGTTGATGACCTCGACCATGTGAACCGGAATTCGAATCGTTCGGGCCTGGTCGGCCATCGCGCGAGTGATCGCCTGACGAATCCACCAGGTTGCATAGGTCGAGAACTTGACTCCCTTCGTGTAATCGAACTTCTCCACCGCGCGAATCAGGCCAAGGTTTCCCTCTTGAATGAGGTCGAGAAACTGCATTCCACGGCCCGTGTAGCGCTTCGCGAGTGAAACGACAAGTCGAAGGTTAGCTTCGAGAAGGTGGCGTTTTGCGCGCTCGCCGTCGTCGGCGATGATCCGATATTCGCGTCCTTCTCGACTTTTCTGCTTGGCTCCGGATAGCTTCGCCCACTTTTCTTCGGCGAACAGTCCGGCCTCGATCCGAAGGGCGAGTGTGACTTCCTGCTCGGCGTTGAGAAGGGCAACCTTTCCGATTTGCTTCAGATAGTCCTTGACGGGGTCAGCCGTGGCACCCGTAATCATCGTCGACACCGAGGGGATCTCGTCATCACCCGACGAAATGTGGATCGCGTCCGCGGGCAAGGTCGCCGTGAGCGCGGTCTTGACGTCTTCAGCTTCGTCGTCCGTGAGCTCAATCACCTCGTCAAGGGCCGGCACACTCATGTCCTCAACCTCGACAATGTTGTCATCACCAACTACGAGGACAACGTCGAACTCTTCATCTCCAATGAGCTCTACGTCATC
>CALPQP020000128.1 GCA_943325745.2 Gulosibacter massiliensis | reverse complement strand
TCATCGAGGACTCAACGCACGATGTTTTGCTCGTTGCCGTCGGGGCGATGTCCACCTTGGCGCTCGATGTCGCGGAACGCCTAGCAGCGTCTGGAATTGGCGCCACCGTCGTTGATCCGCGCTGGGTGATTCCGGTCGCGGCGTCACTCGTCGATTTCGCCCGCGATCATCGAATTGTCGTGTCCATTGAAGACGGTATTCGGGTCGGAGGGGTCGGAACGCGGATTCGTCAGGAACTTCGTCAGGCTGGTGTCGACACGGGTGTTGACGAACTGGGCCTGCCCGACGAATTTCTCGAGCACGACACGCGTGGGAACATTCTGACAAGAGTCGGACTTACCCCCGACGCCATCGCGGCGAAAATCATCAACCAGCTCAGCGGGTCGATTGTTCCGAAGGCGAAGCCACAGAAGCGTTAGGCGAAGTCGGAGGTCGGGTGAAAGAGCCCACCGGCTGCTCGTTCGCTCGCACCGCAAGCGTCTAGGTAGGGCGTCATGCCGCCAATCGCGGCGGGCCAGCCGGCACCGTTTAACATGCAGAGATCGATGTCGACGATGTTCGCAACCACGTTCGCATCGAGCATCACCCGAACTTCACGGGCCAGGGCGTCGACCACGCTGTTGTGGATTTCAGCGGCCGGGAGGGCGCGGGATTCTTGAATCAGGGCGGCGAGGTCGTCGCCGACCGAATCGGATGACGGTGCCACCGTGGCCCCGCGCAACGAGTCCCCAACAAAGAATCGTTCGGGAGCACTCGCGTACAGCGACTCCAACATCGAGAGAGAAACGGTTCTGCCAATCAGATCGATCAGGGCGAATGGTGTCATGGGAAGTCGAAGCGGTTCGAGTGCCGCCGAGATGTCGTTTACTGACACACCACTCTCGAGCAGTCTGAGTGACTCACCAAGAAATGTTGACAGGAGTCTGTTGACGACGAAGCCAGGTTGGTCAGCAACAATCACCGGGGTCTTTCGGAGTGATTGTGCAATCGAGATCGCGGTTGCCAGCGTCTCGTCCGATTGAACACTGCTGCGCACAACCTCGACCAACTTCATCGACGCGACGGGGTTGAAGAAGTGAATGCCGGCAACTCTGTCGGGGTGCGTGGCGAACGATGCCATCGTCTCGATGGATAACGACGACGTGTTTGACGCAACTATGCAATCCGGGCGAACGACGGCCTCTATTGCCGTGAGGACGTCCTTTTTGACTGAGATGTCCTCGAAGACTGCTTCGATAACGAGGTCGCACTCGGCAAATTCAGAGATCGTCAAGGTGGTGTTGATACGAGACAGCGTTTCGGATTGAGATTCCGGGGTCAGAGCGCCCTTCGCAACCCGCGCGCCCAGCCAGCCGTCGATGCGGTCGCGGGCTGTGTCCAACTTCTCCTGAGAAACATCGGTCACGATGACGGTTCCGTCCCGTGATTCCGCGAATGCGAGCGCTATCTGACTTGCCATCAGGCCGGCGCCAACGACACCAACTCGGCGGATTTCTCGGGGAGTAACGGAAGGAGTTCCGGGCGGCGACCGGTGCGCTGTGCTCGTAATGCGAAACGCATACAACCGATGACGAAACTCTGATGTTGTCATGAGTTCTGCGAGTGCGGCATCTTCGGCTTCGAATGATTCACTCTGTGTTGACACGAGCGAATGATGAAAAATTCGCCGCAAATGAGTGAGCGCCGCAATCGGATTTCCGCTACGGCCGATGTAACGGTCGAAGGTGGCGTCGATTATCGGACCAGCATTGGGAGTGGTGCCGCCCGTGCGCGATCGAGCGTGTGTCGGCAGTGAATCGACCAACGCGAGAGCGCCATCCATCGCGTCGGCAGCAACACCATCGACAATGCCGAGCTCGAGGGCGACCTGGGGCGTCAGCGTTTTACCGGCGATGGCGTTGTCGACCATGACTCGCAGCGCTGACTCGAGACCAATTATGTTTGGCAGCAGGGTCGCACCGCCCCAACCCGGAATGAGCCCGAGCCCGACTTCGGGGAGCCCCAGGGCGATCGGACCGGCTTGGGACACGCGATGGGTGCAGTGCAACGCGAGTTCCAGTCCGCCGCCGAGTGCTGTTCCGTTGATTGCGGCGACGGTGGGAACTCCAAGGTGCGCCAGTTTTGAAAAGACTCGGTGGCCTTCTTGCGCGAGTTCCAGGGCGTCGTCGAAGTGGCGGGGGCCGGCGAGAGTGTCGAGGTTTGCGCCAGCACAGAACGTTCGGCTGTTGCCCGTCACGATGAGCGCCGCGAATTTGCCGGAATGCGACGCGAACTCGTCTAGCGCAATGCCGAGTCGGTCCAGACCCAGCGGGCCGAGCGTCGTCGGACGCCGGTCGTCGTGATTTGTCACCGTCAACACGGCGACACGGTTGCCGGCGGGGCTGAGGCTTTCAGTCAACTCAGCGAATGCTGGGAAATCCTCGTCGGGGTAATCAATCATGCTCGGAAGTTGGGGTTTTCCCAGACCATCGTGCCGCCCTGGCCCAGTCCGACGCACATTGTGGTGATTCCGTATCTGATCGAGTGGTCCGCTTCAAATTGTCGAGCGAGTTGAATCGCGAGGCGAACCCCCGAGCTGGCAAGCGGGTGACCGAATGCGATTGCGCCGCCCCACGGGTTCAGGGTTTCGGAGGTCTGGTCGATGGCGAAGTGGTCGGCGAACACCAGCACCTGGACGGCGAAGGCCTCGTTGATCTCAATCGCCCCGATGTCGTGGATAGACAGGCCCGCTTTGGCGAGAGCCTTCTCGGTGGCGGGAATTGGTCCCAAGCCCATCTCGTTCGGCGAGACTCCGGCGAAGGCGTATGACACGAGCTTCATCTTCGGTGTGAGCCCGAATCGCTCCACAGCATTCGTTCCAGCCACGAGTGACATCGTCGCACCGTCGGTGAGCGGCGACGAATTCCCAGCCGTCACGCGACCGTTTTCACGGAACGGTGTGCCTAGTGCTGACAGGGATTCGAGGGTTGTGGTCGGCCGGAGTTGTTCGTCGCGAGTCGCAACCCCGTTGGGGGTGTCAATGGTGACGAGATCAAGTTGGATGAAACTGGACTCGTACGCAGCCGACGCGCGGCGCTGGCTTTGTTCCGCGTAGGCGTCGGTTCTATTCTTCGTAATCGCCGGAAATTTGTCGTGCAGGATTTCAGCGGTGAAACCCATGGCTAATGATTCGTCGGTTAGTAGTCCAGCCTCGAGCATCGCCGGGTTTGCCTTCGCCGCGAACTCCATCGGGTGGCGACCCATGTGTTCAACGCCGCCCGCGATGGCGACATCAATTTGTCCCCACCCAATCCCCGAACCCAAGGTGGTCATCGAGGTCATTCCGCCAGCACACATTCGGTCGATCGCGAAACCGGGGACGGAAGGTGGGAGTCCCGCCGCGAGACCGACGGTTCGGCCGAGCGTCAATCCTT
>CALPQP020000127.1 GCA_943325745.2 Gulosibacter massiliensis | reverse complement strand
GAGCCGCCTGTGTCGCTTGAGCCGCCTGTGTCGCTTGAGCCGCCTGCGGCAACTGCCCGTGATCTTCCTGGGGAAAAATTCGTCAATGGTCGTTACCGCGGCTGGAATGCCGTCATTCTCGTGGCGACAATGGTGGCCATCTTGATCCCGGTGACGTCGGCCGTATTCACTGGCTTCGGGGCGCCCGTCCCCGTCGATATCGAATCGATGCTGAGCTCATCCGGTGCATTTGCTGCGATTGTCGCTCTTCTCGCGGCCCTTCCGCTGGTTGTTCTCGCACGGTCCACGTCGATCCGCCATGCGCTATCGACGAGGGCCGCGATTCAACGCGTCGCAGGCGTCGTCGGGGGAACACTTCTCTGGACAATTGGATCACTCGTGGCACTCGTCGGCCTGCTGACCGTCCTTCTCGCCACGCTACAGGGGGTCGGTCTTCAACTTAGTTCGATTCCCGGCGTGACCTCGACACTTGTTCAATTCGCCCCGAACGCGCACCACTCGGTGATTGTCGTGGCACTCCTCGTATTTGTGGGCTTCCTCATCGCGTCACTGTCACGTCGGGCTTATCGTGCGTTGATTTTGGCCTTGGCAGGATTCACGCTTGTCGGGCCAGCCGTCGTCATCCTGACGGGGCTGTCGGTCATCGCCACCATCAGTACTGGCGAGATGTTTACGCCCGAAAACATTGTTCTTGCCACGGGAATCATTCCGATTAGTGTCATCCTGTTCGCAGGTGTGGAGTCGGGAGCGGCCACTGTTGTCCGCCGCGACGAAACCGCTATCGTCGGTGTCTGGTTGTATATAGGTCTTGCTGCCGGTCTCGGGTTCGCTGCTTGGGTTCTCCTCGCCGGGATGAGCCCGGACGCGTTGGGCAGTGTTTTTATCGGGTCCAACCCGGCGCTTCACGTTGTCGCAGCCAGCGCTGAGTTTGCCTTCATTTCAGGAATGATTGCCTTCGCGGTTCCCCTGATTCTGCTCGCCGCTCTCATTGGGCGGTCACTGATGATGGTGACCGTTCGCGATGACCGCGAGGCTAGCGCCGTGTTGATTCGCGTGATCGTCATCGCCGTGCCGCTTGTCCTTCTCGGACTAGACGTGACGGGAATTGCTGGCGACATCACCAGAGTTCTCCCCGGAATTCCGTTTATGTCGATCCCGCTCATGGTGATTGTTGGTCTCATGGCCGGTGCCTCGATTGCATCGCGTCGTGAACTCGGCGGGGTCGCACGCGTCATCAACACTGTTCTCTCAACTCTTGTGATGGTGGTTGGACTTGCCTTGACCTCGTGGTCAGTTCCAGGCCTTGCAAACACCTACGACACTTTTATTGCGCCGTTCGCTGCCACACTTGGACTATCGGGTAACGTCTCGATCGTCGTCCCAACCGCCGTGCTCGTGTCTTCATTCGTGCTGTCACTAATCGTCTCAGCGCCTAGCGCAGTCCGCGCGAATCGCACCGCTTAGGCCTGCCGTGACGACGATACTGCGGGACGTCACCGCAACGATTGATGAGTTGTGGCCCTTTGCTGGTCAAGAGGAGTGGGACAACTCCGGTGTTGTCTCGGGCGCTTCGAACCACCCCGTGTCATCCGTGTTGTTCGCGGTGGACATCACCGACGCGACCGTTTCCGAAGCCATCGACGGCGGGTTTGACGCGCTCATCGCGCATCACCCGCTGCTGCTCCGGGGATTGTCCAGCGTTGCCGAAGACCGCTACAAGGGTGAACTGATCGCACGGCTTATCCGCGGCGGATGTGCCGCGATCGGAGTCCACACCAACGCAGACCGAGTTCCCACGGGCACGAGCGCGTCGTTGGCGAAGGCGCTGGGTATCATCGTCGAGCGACCGATTGTCCCGAATGATCTGGGCGGTGGACTGGGTGTCATCGGGCATGTTGTGGACCAAACCCTGGGTGAATTTGCGCGCCACATCGCTTCGAAACTTCCCGCGACTGCTGGGGGCGTTCGAGTGTCCGGAGAGTTTGCGCGCCAGATCCGTTCGGTGTCGTTGTGCGCCGGCGCGGGCGACGGACTCCTCGCCCACGAGAATGTCGCGGCGACGGACGTCTACGTGACGAGCGATCTGCGCCATCATCCTGCCTCTGAATTCCGCGAGCAAGCGAGACTCGGCAATGACACTGCACTTATTGACATTTCTCACTGGGCGGCTGAATGGATGTGGCTCGAGACAGCTGCGTCTGAATTCAGATTGGCCCGCCCGGACATTGCGGTGGCGGTCTCGGACATCAACACGGATCCTTGGTCATTTGCGGTGACACAGTGACGATTATGCGCGCATCCGCAGAGGCCCAAACCAGGCTATTGGAGGTCCTTGCGTTAGACACCGAAGACATTGTCATCAGTCGGACAGTGTCCGATGCTCACGCTGCGTCGGACGCGCTAGACACCGATGCAGAGTATCAACGCCTTGTCCGCGAGGCGGAAGAGTGGGCGGACCGGTACGACGACATCGAACGCCGATGCGAACACCTCGAATCCGACATTCAGTTCGCGAAGGCTCGAATCACCCAGGATCGTGAGCGCGAGAAGGGGTCGACCGACGCGAAGGAATTGACGGCACTCGAACACGAGATTGCGTCGTTGGAACGTCGGATTGAGATGCTCGAGGAACAAGAGGTGGAAGCGCTGACAGAACGGGATGAAGTCGCCGGCACATGGAACGCCATCAAGATTTCGCGTGACTCGTTCCACGACGCGCGGGCGGCGGCTCACGATGCACTGCGTTCTGACATAGAGGCGTCGAACCGGCGCCGCGCCGATATCGTTAGCGCCCGTGCCGAGATCATTGCCTCTCTGCCGGTCGAACTAATCGAACTCTACGAGCGCCAACGAGAACGATATGGCGTCGGCGCTTCCCACTTGCGTGCGGGAATTACCTCGGCGAGCGGAGTCACGCTGACGCCCGGTCAAATACAGGATGTGAGAGCGGCTGACGCCGACGACGTGTTGATGTGCCCCGACAGTAACGCCATTCTGATTCGGACGGCGGAATCGGGTCTGTGACGCGCTTCATTGTCGAGGCCGACGGCGGTTCGCGTGGGAATCCTGGTGTCGCGGCCGGTGGTGCGGTAGTCATCAACGCCGAGACGGGGGAAATTCTCGCTGAGGTCGGTGTTTTCGTGGGAATCGCCACCAATAACGTCGCGGAATATTCGGGGCTGGTTGGCGGTCTCCGTAAAGCTCGAGAACTTGACGCCTCGGCATCCATCCATGTCCGGATGGATTCCAAACTGGTGGTTGAGCAAATGTCGGGCCGCTGGAAAATCAAACACCCCGACATGCGCGAACTTGCGCGCGAGGCGCACGCTGTTATCGCTGGGGCCGATGTGACGTTCGAATGGATCGCGCGCGAATTCAATTCTCGAGCGGATTCCGTCGCGAATGAGTCGATGGACCGTCGCGACTCCTTCGGCTAGTCGCTACCATGGAGTAACGAGAGGGT
>CALPQP020000126.1 GCA_943325745.2 Gulosibacter massiliensis | reverse complement strand
GCCCACCAGGAATTGGCGTCCGCGATTGACAACCCGGTCGTCACGCTCGACTACCGCGTCGAATCGAACGGGAACTTCCACGGTGCACCCGTCGGATACGTGCTCGATTTCCTCGCCATCGCCATCGCTGACGTCGCATCGATGAGCGAACGTCGAACGGACCGATTCCTCGATGTTTCGCGAAACGTCGGGCTTCCCCCGTTCCTCGCGCACGAAGCCGGCGTCGACAGCGGGTTGATGATTGCCCAGTACACCGCGGCCGGAATCGTCAGTGAAATGAAGCGGTTGGCGGTGCCCGCGTCGGTCGACTCGATTCCGTCATCTGCGATGCAAGAAGATCACGTGTCGATGGGCTGGGCGGCGGGCCGAAAGCTGCGTCGCGCCATTGACGGACTTTCCCGCGTTCTCGCGATCGAACTGTTGACTGCCGCACGCGGTGCGGCATTGCGCGGGGTTGACGCATCCGTGGCGACGAGACCCATCATTGCTCTCGTCAACACGGTATCCGGAGGCCCGGGTCCCGACCGATTCCTCTCTCCTGAAATTGACGCCGTCGTCGAACTTGTCCAATCGGGACAAATTCTTGCGACGGCGGAAAAAACCATCGGCTCACTCGACTAAAGGACACACAGATGCCCATCATCCCCGTAGGCGGTTCGGTTCCTGGACACGAACCGCGCACCGTTCGAGCCTCTCGTGGCAGCACCATAACAACCAAGCACTGGTCTACCGAGGCCGCCAAGCGGATGCTCATGAACAATCTCGACCCCGACGTCGCCGAGCGGCCAGACGACTTGGTTGTCTATGGCGGAACGGGTCGCGCCGCGCGTAACTGGCAAGCGTTCGATGCCATCGTGCACGCCCTGGACGCGCTCGAAGCCAACGAGACCCTACTGGTGCAGTCGGGCAAGCCCGTTGGAATTTTCACGACTCACGAGTGGGCTCCGCGCGTTCTGATTGCGAACTCGAATCTGGTGGGCGATTGGGCCAACTGGCCCGAATTCCGCAAGCTCGAGGCTGAGGGACTCACGATGTACGGCCAGATGACGGCCGGGTCGTGGATCTACATCGGCACGCAGGGAATCCTGCAGGGAACGTATGAGACGTTCGGAGCGGTTGCTCGCGAGAAGTTCAACGGCACGCTCGCCGGAACCCTGACCCTGACCGGCGGATGCGGTGGAATGGGTGGCGCACAGCCGCTCGCCGTGACGATGAACGACGGCGCCGTTCTCATTGTCGATGTCGACGCCGAACGTCTGCAGCGCCGCGTAGACCACGGTTATCTTGACGAAATGACGGACGACATCGATGTCGCCATCGAGCGCGCGCTGGACGCCAAGAACAAGCGCATCCCGCGCTCGGTTGGACTGGTCGGCAATGCGGCAACCATCTTCACCGAGATGCTCGAGCGCGGTGTCGCTATCGATATCGTGACCGACCAGACGAGCGCCCACGACCCGTTGTCCTACCTTCCAGAGGGCGAGACCGTCGCAGACTGGCTCGGTGACGCGGCGAAGGACCCGGAGGGCTTCACCGACCGTTCCCGTGCCGCCATGGCCAAGCAGGTCAAGGCGATGGTCGAATTCCAGGACAAGGGTGCCGTCGTGTTCGATTACGGCAACTCGATTCGGCGCGAGGCGGAACTGGGCGGCTATGACCGCGCGTTTGACTTCCCCGGTTTCGTTCCCGCCTACATTCGCCCGCTTTTCGCCGAAGGCAAGGGTCCGTTCCGGTGGGTTGCCCTGTCCGGCGACCCGGCCGACATCGCGGCGACCGACAAAGCGATACTCGAGCTGTTCCCCGACGACGAGCACTTGAAGCGCTGGATCACCAAGGCCAGTGAAAAGGTCCACTTCGAAGGTCTCCCGGCACGTATCTGCTGGCTCGGGTACAAAGAACGCCACCTCGCCGGACTTCGGTTCAACGAGATGGTCAAGAACGGTGAAGTCAGCGCACCGATTGTCATCGGGCGCGACCACCTCGATTCGGGTTCCGTCGCCTCGCCCTATCGCGAAACCGAAGCGATGCTCGACGGCAGTGATGCGATTGCTGACTGGCCGCTGTTGAACGCTCTGCTCAACACCGCCAGCGGAGCGACCTGGGTTTCCCTCCACCACGGCGGTGGTGTCGGTATCGGACGCTCGATTCACAGTGGCCAGGTGCTCGTCGTAGACGGCACCGACCTCGCCGCCGAAAAGGTGTCGCGGGTGTTGGTTAACGATCCGGGATCCGGAGTTATGCGCCACGTTGATGCGGGGTACGAACGAGCCGCTGAGGTAGCGCGCGAGCGCGGCCTTCGCGTTCCGATGTGGGAGATTTGAGGAGCCTGACCTCATGACCACTCTGCTTCGCAACATTGGCGAACTCGTCACGAACGACCCGACGCGTGGCGACCGTTACGGAATCCTCAACGAGGCGGCCATCGAATGGTCAGAGGGCACGGTCACGTGGGTCGGCCTCGATACCGATGCCGCGGCGCGTGTGAACAGGAGCACCGAAGTGCTGGACGCTGGCGGACGAGCGGTGATTCCGGGGTTCGTCGATTCACACACTCATCTGGCATTCGCCGGCGAACGCTCGTTGGAGTTTGCGGCTCGAATGGCCGGCGAGTCATACAGTGCAGGCGGAATCAACACCACCGTTGCCGCAACGCGCGAGGCGAGTGATGCCGAACTACGCGAACTCATTCGTGGACGTGTCGCCGAAATGCGCGCCCAGGGAACGACGACCGTCGAAATCAAGACGGGATACGGACTCACCGTCGAACACGAAGTTCGACTAGCGAGAATTGCGCGGGAATTCACCGACCACGTCACATTCCTTGGTGCACATGTGGTCCCGGCGGAATATCTCGGACGGACCGACGACTACGTTGATCTTGTCTGCGGTGACATGCTCGATGCCGTCCACCCTTTTGTCACCGCAATCGATGTCTTTTGCGAAGACGGCGCGTTCTCTGTTGACCAGTCCCAGCGAATCCTCGACGCGGGTGCAGCGCGCGGATTGCGGACACACATTCACGCCGCGCAACTCGGGCCGTCCACCTCCGTCCTAATGGCTATTGAATCCGAGGTCGCGAGCATCGACCACGGAACGTTCGTCACCGACGTCGACGTGCACGCGTTGTGTAAATCGGGGGCGGTGCTGACACTGTTGCCCGGCGCCGATTTCTCGACACGCCAGCCCTATCCCGACGCTCGCCGATTCCTTGATGCGGGAGTCACCGTCGCGTTGGCGACCAACTGCAATCCCGGTTCGTCGTACACGACGTCGATGGCGTTCTGCATCGCACTTGCGGTGCGCGAGATGGGGATGACCCCCTCGGAAGCGCTGTGGTCGGCTACCGTGGGCGGTGCGCAATCGCTGGGTATCACCACTGCTGGGAACCTTGCGGTGGGATCGCTCGCACACGTCGTCGAATTGGACGCACCGAACCACATCCACCTCGCGTATCGTCCAGGCGTCAACCTCGCTC
>CALPQP020000125.1 GCA_943325745.2 Gulosibacter massiliensis | reverse complement strand
GTTCAATTGACCGGAGTGAGTTCACGTTCTTGGTTTCGGTCCGCGTACCGAGCTTTTCGTCGCCGCGGGGTCGTAACGACACATTGGCGTCACACCGCAGGTTTCCTCGTTCCATGCGCGCCTCGGAAATTCCGAGCCCGCGAACGATATCTCGAATAGTCGACACGTATGCACGCGCGACTTCGCCGGCACGGGCTTCTGTTCCATAAATTGGTTTGGTCACGATTTCCACGAGCGGAACCCCCGCGCGGTTGTAGTCGACGAGCGAATACTCGGCTCCCTGGATGCGTCCCGTCGCTCCACCAACATGCGTCAGTTTCCCGGCGTCCTCCTCCATGTGCGCGCGCTCGATCGGAATCGTCACGATGTCTCCGTTGTCGAGTTCGACCTCGAGCGACCCCTCGAACGCAATCGGTTCGTCGAACTGCGAGATCTGATAATTCTTGGCGAGGTCGGGGTAGAAATAGTTCTTGCGGGCGAAGCGGCAGGTCTCGGCGATCTCACACCCGAGCGCAAGTCCCAGCGAAATCGAGTATCGAACGGCTTCCTTGTTGAAGACAGGCAAGCTTCCGGGGAGTCCGAGGCAGACGGGGGTCACCGCAGTGTTCGGTTCAGCACCGAAAACGTTGGATGCGCTCGAGAACATCTTGGACTTTGTCGACAGCTCAACGTGAACCTCGAGACCGATGACCGGCTCGAATTTTTCCAAGGCCTTGTCGAAGTCCATCAGTGCGTCCTTGGCCATCAGTTCGCCCCTCCGGTATAGGCCGGCGTGAGTGCCGAAAATGTCGAACCGCGCTTCGCATCGAGTAACGCCTCGATGGCGGCGGCGACCTCGTACAGACGGGCGTCTTCGCGGGCGGGGGCCATGATCTGTAATCCAACGGGAAGTTGGTCCTCGTCCGCCAGTCCGATGGGAATCGAGATTCCGGGAATACCCGCCATGTTGACGGGAATGGTCGTGATGTCGCTCAGCCACATCGCGAGCGGGTCGTCGAGTTTCTCGCCCAGCGTCCACGCGGTGGTTGGCGCGGTCGGTGAGACGAGAACATCAACCTGGGCGAACGCCGCGGCAAAATCGCGCTGGATGAGCGTGCGCACCTTTTGCGCCGAACCGTAATACGCGTCGTAGTAGCCCGCCGAAAGGGCGTAGGTTCCGAGAATGATGCGACGCTTAGCCTCGGCGCCAAAACCAACTTCGCGCGTCGCCGACATCACATCCTCGACGGTCGGGTTGCCGCTCGGAGTCACGCGCAGACCGAATCTCACCGAGTCAAACTTGGCGAGATTGCTCGACGCTTCCGCGGTAAGAATCAAGTAATACGCTGCGACGGCGTATTCGAAGTTCGGTGCGGTGACATCGACGATTTCGGCACCTTCGGCGGAGAGCATAGCGAGCGTCTCGTGGAACCGTGCCGTCACACCGGGTTGAAAGCCGGGCTGGTCCAGTTCTTTAACAACACCGACGCGAAGACCCTTGAGCGAATCGCCCCGAGCACCTCGGCGAGCGGCATCGGCGAAAGACGGCCATTCGTCCGAGATGCTGGTCGAGTCGTGGTGGTCGTAACCACCGATGATGTCGTGGAGCAAGCCGGCATCGAGGACGGTCCGAGTGACCGGACCGACCTGATCGAGCGACGAGGCGAGAGCGATTGCGCCGTAACGGCTCACGCCGCCGTATGTCGGCTTCATGCCGACGGTTCCGGTGAACGCGGCGGGCTGGCGAATCGAACCGCCCGTGTCCGAGCCGAGCGCGAGCGACGCCTGGAATGCGCCGACGGCCGATGCAGAGCCTCCCCCCGAACCGCCAGGAATTCGGGTTCGGTCCCACGAGTTTCGGGTGATTCCGTATGCCGAGTGTTCGGTCGACGACCCCATCGCGAATTCGTCCATGTTGGTCTTGCCGAGGATGGGCATCCGCGCTGCGCGCAGTCGGGCAACCGGTGTTGCGTCATACGGCGGAACCCAACCCTCGAGAATCTTCGACCCCGCCGTCGACGGCATGTCGAGCGTGCACAAGACGTCTTTGACCGCGACCGGAATGCCAGCGAGCGGGTTGAGTGATACGCCACCCGAACGAGCCGCGTCGACTTCGTCCGCGATCGTGAGTGCGTCGTCGGAAACGTGAAGGAAGGCGCCGAGGTCGTCATCGGTCTCGGCGATGCGATCGAGATGGGCTTTCGTGAGCTCGACGCTGGAAATCTCACGTGACCCAAGAAGCGCAGATTGTTCGGCCGCACTCAGGCGAGTGAGGTCGCTCACGCTTCCTCCCCCAAAATCGCGGTGACGCGAAATCGCGAGCCGTCATGGTCCGGCGCGCCCGTCAGTGCCTGTTCCGAGGTTAACTCGTCGGCGACGACATCCTCGCGCCAGACGTTCTCCATGGGGATGGGGTGCGACGTCGCGGGCACATCATCCGTGGCAACTTCGTTGACCTTCTCGACGGCGCTCACGATCGCGGCGAGTTCGCTCGTCAACGTCGTGACCTCGTCGGGGGTCAGGGCAATTCGGGCAAGGTCCGCCAGGTGGCGAACGGTGTCCTCGGTGATGTCAGACATGGTTCTCCGTGCGTCGGGAATAGACCAATCCTACCGAGCCAGCCCGAGCGAACGTTTGACTTCAGGAGTTTCGAGAGCATACTGACTCCATGCGAAAAATCGTCGTGAGTCTAATCGCCTCGGCCGCCCTCGTCCTATCGGGTTGTGCCAATCCCCCGATTGAGAGTTTCGACGGCAACTGGTTGCTGACGTCCGCAACCGACGCTCAGGGGACGTGGGTCGACGGCGCCGCCGGCGCGACCCTCGTCACAATCGAAGACGACCACATCTCTGGTCAGATTTGTAACAACTGGGGAGGCGACATCGAAATCACGGGCTCGACGGTCGTTGTGAGCTCCCTGTACTCGACCAAAATGGCCTGCGACAAACCTGGTGGAATCATGGACCGCGAGATGCGCTTCCTCGATGACCTGTCGCTCGTCACGTCAATCGAACTGGTCGACGGCCAGCTCCGCCTTACAGGCGATGCGGTCACTCTGGAATTTGTTGCGGGCGAATAGCTAGAGCCCGAGGGTCCCGGCGAAGTCGGCGGCCTGCACGATTCGAATGCCGAGTTCCTCGGCTTTCGTTTGCTTCGAACCGGCACCTTCTCCAACGAAAACGATGTCCGTCTTCTTGCTCACGCTGGACGACACTTTGCCGCCCGCCTGGCGGACCGCTTCCTCTGCCCCGTCGCGCGTGAAGCCGGGCATGGTACCTGTCACGACTACGGTCATTCCGGCGAGAGGACCATCGACCGCTTCCGCAGCGGCACCTGGTCCCGGATGCCCGGGAATTTCGAAGGGAACCCCAGCAGACCGCCAGCGCGTCACAATATCGCGATGCCAGTCGACCTCGAGCCATTCGACGAGGCTCGAGGCAATAATCGCGCCCACGCCATCGACCGCGGACAGTTCGTCGACGGTCGCGGTTTCAAT
>CALPQP020000124.1 GCA_943325745.2 Gulosibacter massiliensis | reverse complement strand
TGCCCGTTCTTCATGTCTGGGAAGCGAGCACGGTCGTCGTATTCAAGCGGTCAATGAGTTCTGGTTACGCAGGAGTTCAAAATCCTCTGTTCTTCCGCGACAACGCCTTGATGCTGTTCGGCGACGCGAAGGACCGCGTCGAAGACATCATCAAGGCGCTGTAGCACCGCGAATTTAGCCGTTCGTCACGAACACGTTTCGTTGCACGGTGGTGAGTGCGGTGTTCGCCGTGATGATCGACGCCAGCGAGGTTCGCTTGATTGCCGCGACATCTGGTTTACTCATCCACGCCTCGAAATATAGCTGGTCACCGGTTCGAAGGCGCGAGAACTGATTGACGATCACCTTGGTGAAGAGCTGACCGAGAGAGCCTCCGGCGACGTGATCTTCTGCCAATCCACCGACCCACGCATCAACACTGTTGACATCTCCGTAGGTGGCTGCCAGTTGCGCCGCTAACGTCGCATCCGACGTGATCTGGCTGAATGCAGTCACCTTCGGGAGTCCGTACGCAGCTCGCATCGTGTTGTAATCTGCGAGACCGTGGTCACGACCGCGTTGGATGTTGAGTGCCGCCAAATCCAGTCCGCCAGCACCGGGAGGGCCAAACAGGAAGTTCCGCACGCCGTCGTTGATGTAGACGTCTACTTCTTGCGCCTCACCGGTGATTTCTGCTTTGAGAAACACGTCAATGTCACCTTCGTGGTTGGGTAACGAAGGGTCAAACACCGTTGGATTGAAGAAAGCCGTCGCCAATTCGAGCGGACCGCCGTCTGTCTCTGTACCGTCGTTGTTGAGTCGACCAACCTCGTCGTCCAACATGCTGTGGCCAAAGCGGTACGCCGCAGTCGCGAACTCGTTAGAGATCGACGGGTTCACCTTTGGTGAGTAACCCCGGTACACGGGCATGGCTTTCGAGCCGAGCAGTGCCGGCAGGTACTCGTTGTAGACAATCCACTGCATCTCGGCAATGACCGTCTGACGCGCCTTCTGATAGATCGCTTCGTCGCTGAGGCTGGGTTTTCTCGCAGCGATCTGTCCTGCGATGCGATTGTGTTCGCGCACAAACAGGGTCTGTAGCGAGGTGATGCCCGGATTCTCGTTAGCGCGAACATCCCCAGCCAAGAAGAGGTTCTCATCGGCCACCTGGTGAGCGTCGTTGTCGTTTTCGAGAAGAAGACTGTTGAACGGAAGCATGTTGCCCTCGCTTGTCTTCATCAACCCACCGGTCATTGTTCGAAGAGCCGTCGCGCGATCCGCGTTGGAACCATAGACCTGTGACCCGTCGATGAAAGCGGTCACCCAGTTGTTTTGCTGTCGCGGGTTCGTGGTCGACGTACCCGTGCTCGTCACAAACGTCGATCGAGTGAACGGGATTGTTGCGGTTCCTGTTGACGCGGGGTCAAATTGCGTGTCGCCCGTGGGAACAGAGATGGCCTGGCGATCGCCTGTTCGCTTAATCGTTCGGGTGATGTCGTGGTCAAGAAATTGACCAAACACATAAACCATGTCGGTCAAGTTGCGATTGTTGATGATGCTTTCGGTCTGGGTGCTAATCGCATTGGAGACGGCGCGGGCGCTGGGACGACCCGGTCCGGCCATAGTCGAGACGCCGTCGCTATAGCCCTGCGGCGCCGTTCGGACAAAACCGAACGAAACAGAGCCCCACGCGGGGTTCATGAGATTGTTGCGCTCGCCGCTATACGTGTATTGCGGTCCCGTTGCGGCCGGACGTGGCTCTTTGTTCGGTGCTTTTCCTGCGATGGCCGGGGCTGCCCCGCCAACGAGTGTGGCGACAGCCACGGTAGTAGTCAACGCCGACGCAAGAATTGCGGTGACGGTTCGGGAACGTTGCATGAGAACTCATTTCGTGTTTGGTGTAGTCGGACGGTTGTGCCGATGACGCAAACATACAAATCCAATACCTACAATTTGCTGTGGCTTGTCTATGTGTCGTCCAAGAAAATTCAAAATGCATTCGGTGATCCGGGCCGCCTCGGAACAACCGAACCTCACCCAAAGAGCTTCGACTGATTGCGGCTTCGGGCGACGTAACCGGCAACCTGTTCTCGGTGTACTTTGCCAGTGCAGACGAATCTCAGTGCCCTCGAGGCGTTCCTTGATCTTCCGATTTGGCTCATCGCCACCATCGTGTCCGTACCGATTGCAATTGTGATCCTGCTCGGAGTGAGGATCAGCGCCGATCGAGTTGAAGATCGTGAATCCGCCGATTTTGGAAAAGAAGCACTCGCCATCGTTTCCGGGGCGTTCATTTTCGTCGGCGCTTTTGCCGTCGTCACGTCGTGGGATAACCAAACCCGTTTTGCCGCGTCCATCACGAATGAATTCACTTCGGCGACCTCGCTGGCTGAGGACCTTGGCGGCATCGGCGACCCGCGTGGGAAGCTGATATCAGAGGCCCTTGTCGAATTACGCACTCGCGGTCGAAAGCAACGAAATTGGGGCAAATGGCGTCGTCGGGCCGACCCGCGAAGCCCAGAGTCAACTCGCCACAATCGAAGCGGACGTCGTGACTATCGCGGAAACCGCGTCGCTCACAGAACACCAAATCGACAATGTCTACACACATTTGGAGGCGTTGAAGGACGCGCGGAAAGCGCGCCTTACCGTGCAATTGCCCAACTTGCCAGTCACGCTCATCATCTTGCTCATTGCATCGTCACTACTCGCGCTCTTCGGTATTTCACTTTATCCACCGTCCAGGATTAGGTGGTTGAAAAACTATTACGCGCTGTCGGCTGGTCTGATTGTGCTTCTCATCGTCGTGAACATACTTGCGCTTCAATCACCGAGAAACATCAGTACGCAGGTCCAGCGGCCAATTGATCTGTTCGTGACGTCGGTAACTGAGGGCGGCGCCAACCTGGAGATGGGTGAGGGCAATGGCGAGGGCGAAGGCGAGAAACCTGGAGCACCACAACCCAGTCAACCTCCGGCGGGCAAACCTTAGCGCTCGGGGCGTTTCCGAGACGGGACTTCAGCCTAGAGTCGGCCAAGCCTCTCGATGTCTTGCTCGAACTCTTCGATGGCCTCGTCGCTCACGGTTTGACGCGTGTCACCAATTGCCCACAGGTAGTGTTCGGTTTTCGTTGTGGAGGAATCTTTCGTCGACCCCTTGCTTTCATAAACCGACTGCTCCAACGCCCGCTGGGACGCTTTCCGTGCGGCGTATTCGATGTCTGCAGGGGAGAATCCCGCTGATCGCACAACCAACTCGTCGAGATCAATCGTGCCTTCGGCCGAGCTCGGTATGTAGCGAGCCCAAATTGAGTGGCGCGCTTCGGCGTCGGGAAGCCCGATGGGAATCACATAGTCAAACCGGCCGTGTCGCAAAAAAGCGTCATCCAACGCGCGAATGTAGTTCGTGGCGACTACCAAAAGGCGTCCGGGCTTTTCCCTAAAGTTCGGAATCAGTTTGAGCAGTTCGTTCGTCACACCCTGGGTGGGCGACGGCGGATCGCCCTTG
>CALPQP020000123.1 GCA_943325745.2 Gulosibacter massiliensis | reverse complement strand
TCGGCGGCGCGGAGCAGATCGAGGCGATCTTTCGTGACCTCGCCAACGATTCGAATTCCCAGGCCGGGGCCGGGGAACGGCTGGCGCCCGACAATCAGTTCGGGAAGTCCGAGTTCGCGACCGATGGCGCGCACCTCGTCCTTGAACAGTTGCCGAAGCGGCTCGACGAGTTCGAACTGAAGATCCTCGGGCAATCCACCGACGTTGTGATGAGACTTGATGGTCGCCGTGCCGCTCCCTCCGCCACTCTCGACGACGTCGGGATACAACGTTCCTTGCACGAGGAATTGGACCTTCTTGCCCGCGTTTGCGGCCTCAGCGACAAGGTCTGCTTCGGCGGTCTCAAACGCGCGAATGAATTCGCGACCAATCGTCTTGCGCTTGGTCTCGGGGTCGGTGACACCCTTCAACTCGGCAAGAAACCTGTCCGCGACATCGATGGTGACGAGTCGAACTCCGGTGGCCGCCACGAAATCGCGCTCGACCTGTTCGCGTTCTCCTTCGCGCAGAAGGCCGTGGTCAACGAAGACGCAAATCAGTTGATCGCCGATCGCCTTGTGCACGAGTGCCGCCGCAACGGCTGAATCGACACCACCGGACAGCCCGCAGATGACGAGATCATCGCCGACCTGCGCACGGATGGACGCAACCTGCTCGTCGATAACGTTGCCACTCGTCCAGTCCGGCGCAATTCCCGCGCCATTCCAGAGAAAGTTTTCGAGGACGCGTTGTCCGAAATCAGAATGCATCACTTCGGGGTGCCACTGCACACCGAACATCTGGGTCTTGGTGTTTTCGAACGCCGCAACGGGTGTCGCGTCGGTCGATGCGGTAACTGTGAATCCGGGCGGTGCCGTTTCCACGCGATCACCGTGGCTCATCCAGCAGGTTTGCGTAGCCGGCTGTTCGGCGAAGAGAACTCCGGCGGATACGCGAGCCTCCGTCGCACCGTATTCGCGTAAACCCGTGTTCGCCACTTCGCCACCGAGTTGCTGCGCCATGACCTGGAACCCGTAGCAAATTCCCAAGACTGGAACACCCAGAGCAACGATTCCAGGGTCGAGCGACGGCGAACCGGCTTCGTACACACTCGACGGGCCGCCAGACAGGATGATGGCGAGAGGCTGCTTTTCGACCACTTCGGCCGCCGTGACCGTGTGCGGAACAATCTCGCTGTACACGTGCGCTTCGCGGACCCGACGCGCAATCAACTGCGCGTATTGCGCCCCGAAGTCGATGACGAGGACGGGACGGTGGGTCGTCACCGAGTTCCCTCGTCAACCATTCGACGGACGCGACGTTCGGTGACGAACGACAACAGCGGCACGACGCCGCCCAGTGCGAGGACGGGGAAATAGGTGAGTGGCCAGCGCATCGCCGACCACAACTGGAAGCACCCGAGAAGGTAGACGACATACAGCCAGCCGTGAACAATGAGAATAATCGTTGAGATGTTCGCGGCGACAACCGTGTCAACGGGAACGAGTGCAACGATTCCGAACGGGCCGCCCCCTTCGATCTCGAGTCCGAAAAGGTACTTCAAAATCATCTCTCCGGTCAACAACAGCAACATGGTGCCCGTGATGTAAGCGGCGACGCGAAACGTCTTCTCTGCCTTCAGGGCTTTTGCGCGGTCAATCGCCATACGCCAATTCTAGGCTTGGAGTCCGACAGCCGCTTCCGCCTCCCGCTCGACGGCGTCCGTGACGAGGCGGTACCAGAAATAGAGCGCGAAGACAGCGAAAAACGCCCATTCGATCGCATAGAAAATGTTGAGCCAGTTGAGCGCGGCCTGTGGCAACGGCGTGACGGACACAATGGTCTCGAGCGGGGGCTGCGCGGTGTCGAGCACGAGGAACGCGTCGTAGATCGTCTCACAGTCCCAGCGATTGACGAGGTCAGCGCTCGACACGACGGTCAGGCGACCGTTGTCGTAGTCTCCCGTCGAGGG
This sequence comes from Gulosibacter massiliensis, assembly GCA_943325745.2. GTDB lineage: Bacteria > Actinomycetota > Actinomycetes > Actinomycetales > Microbacteriaceae > MWH-TA3. The sequence continues at coordinate 1,564 of CALPQP020000123.1, read as the reverse complement.
GTCGTCACTGGGGACAAGTCGCCCGACGAGCGGGGACGGCGAATCGTCGATGACGATGAACTCGTCGGGATTGACGCTGGGCGCCCACCCAATTGCGACCGGGAGACACGCGCCGTCGGCCGTCAGGGCGTTGGCAATGAGCCACTCGCCCATGTCACTTCCCTGACGTCGATCGAGGACAACGAGTCGTTCCTGAGTCCAGGTCGCGGTCACAGTGACGCGGCGACCACCATCGGTGAGTGGTAGCCCAGCACCGGGGTCAAGGACCGTGGTGATGGGCACGGGGGTTTCGGTGTCGACCTCGACGATTGTTGCTTCGGCAATGGCGCGCTCGATTTGCCACTGACCCAACGCTGCGAAAACCCCGGCGAGAACGAGACACGCGAGGAGTCCGGCAATCCAGCGCGGCTGCCGTGCCATCGCCCACCATGCGCGCGTCATCAGTGGCTACTCACGCGGTGGGGATAACGACGACCTCGACCCGCTGGAATTCCTTGAGGTCGCTGTAACCGGTGGTCGCCATCGCTCGGCGCAGTGCTCCGATGAGGTTCGATTGCCCGTTCGCGTGGCGCGACGGACCGAACAGGACTTCTCCGAGTGGCCCGATTTGACCAACCCACACGCGGTTTCCCCGGGGAAGGTCGGCGTGATACGCCTCTTGCCCCCAGTGCCAACCGTTCCCTGGGGTGTCCGTCGCCCGAGCGAGAGTCGTGCCGAGCATCACGGCGTCGGCTCCCATGGCGATTGCTTTCACAATGTCACCGGACAATCCCAGTCCGCCATCGGCGATGACGTGGACGTAACGTCCACCCGACTCGTCGAGATAATCACGGCGAGCGCCGGCCACATCTGCGAGTGCTGTAGCCATAGGAACCTCGACACCGAGCGAAGTTCGTGTGGTCGAGGCCGCGCCTCCGCCAAATCCCACGAGAACACCGGCTGCGCCCGTTCTCATCAGGTGTAGAGCCGCGGTGTATGTCGCGGCACCTCCGACGATGACGGGCACATCAAGTTCGTAAATGAATTGCTTCAGGTTGAGAGGCTCACCCGTCGGCGAGACGTGCTCGGCGCTGACCGTGTTTCCGCGAATCACAAAAAGGTCGACCCCCGATTTCGTCACAACGTCATGGAATTCGACAGTCCGCTGCGGGCTCAATGCACCAGCGACGGGGACGCCGGCATCCCTAATCTCGCCGAGACGCTTTTCGATGAGTTCCGGTTTAATTGGTTCGGCATACATCTTTTGCATTTCGGCCGTGGCGATGTCAATGGGAAGTTCGCGGATCTTCTCAATCACGGCCTCGGGCTTGTCGTACCTCGTCCACAGTCCTTCGAGGTTCAGAACACCGATACCGCCGAGCTTGCCGATGGTGATGGCGGTCTGTGGAGAAACGACCGAGTCCATCGGCGCAGCGAGAACCGGGATCTCAAACTTGAGCGCGTCGATAGACCACGCAGTGCTGACTACCTCGGGGTCGCGGGTTCGACGGCTCGGCACCACCGCGATGTCGTCGAACGAGAACGCACGACGAGCGCGCTTGGCACGACCGATTTCAATATCACT
>CALPQP020000122.1 GCA_943325745.2 Gulosibacter massiliensis | reverse complement strand
GGCGAGGTGGCCACCAAGACGTTCATGGGTGTCGAACTGGACGAGGCGTTGGCACGGAAAATCAACGTCATCGCAACACGTCGCGAATCCCGTGAACCACTTCAACACATCACGGGGGAATCACCTTTTCGTCACCTCGTTCTCGCCGTCGGTCCGGGGGTCCTCATCCCGCGACCCGAAACCGAACTGGTCGCCGAATGGGCGATCGACGCGCTCCGGCAAGTTCCGTCACCCAGGCCTCGTGCCGTTGATCTGGGGACAGGAACAGGAGCCCTCGCGCTTGCACTGGCAACCGAGGTTCCCAACGCCGAAGTGTTTGCCGTTGAACTGTCGACTGCCGCGGCTGAATGGGCAGAGCGCAACATCGCGCGATACGGAGACGAGCGAGTGACACTGGTGATTGGTGACGCAGCGAACGCGCTGCCGGAACTTGACGGCACCATCGATGTCGTCGTTGCGAATCCGCCGTATATTCCTGACTCCGACAAACCCGCAGACATCGAAGTGCTGGGGTACGACCCCGAAATCGCGCTGTTTGGCGGGGAAGACGGGCTTCGCGACATTCGCACGTTCATCGCCCGTGCCGCCCTTCTCTTGCGGCCCGGCGGCACGCTCGTCGTCGAGCACGGTGACGGGCAGGGGGAGGCCGTCAAAGCCATTGCCAAAGAAGCCGGCTTCTCGATGACGACTACCCACACCGACCTTCTCCAACGCGAACGAGCCCTCACCGCGGTCCGCTAAAAGCTCATGGCTAAACTGTCAGGGATGGGGACTATCTATAACTGCCTCGATACGAGCGAGGCCTTGACGGGACTGCGATTGGCCAGACAGGCCATTGGTCGCGGCGACCTCGTCGTTCTCCCCACCGACACGGTCTACGGAGTCGCTGCTGACGCCTTCAATCCTGCTGCTGTCCAGAAGTTGCTCGACGCAAAGGGTCGTGGCCGCCAGTCTCCACCCCCCGTTCTCGTGCCGGGATTCGACACGGTGACAGCATTAGCCGAGCACATTACGCCCGAGGTAGAAAAACTTGCCGACGCGTTCTGGCCAGGGGGATTGACAATCGTTGTCTCGGCACGATCCACCCTCGCGTGGGACCTGGGAGAGACGAACGGAACGGTCGCCCTGCGAATGCCCGACCACGCACTCGTGCGGGAATTCTTGAGTGAAACCGGGCCACTCGCCGTATCGAGCGCAAACCTGACCGGGAAGCCCGCCGCCCTAACGGCAACCGAAGCGTTGGATCAATTGGGCGATCGAGTTGCTGTCTATCTCGACGCGGGCGAGTCGTCGGGATCGCGCGTTGGCTCCACCATCGTTGACGCGACACCGACACGTGATGGGCAGCCCGTTCGGATTTTGCGCGAAGGAACGATTTCACGTGACGCGGTTCGTGATGTGCTCGGAGCAATTGCCGAGGACGGCGCATGAACTATCTCATCATCGGGTTCGTCGCGGCGATCATTTCGTTCATCGGTTCCCACGCGCTTCTTCGCCTGAGTCACCGCTTCACGATTTATCCCGTCATCCGCGACCGCGACGTCCACACGACACCGACACCTCGTCTTGGCGGTGTTGCCATCGTCCTCGGTCTCGGTGCCGCCCTCATCGTCGCGGCGTTCCTCCCCGTGTTTGGTCCAGTTTTCGTCAACATCATGCCCGTCATTGGAATCGGAATCGGCATTGTTCTCATGGCGGTGGTCGGAGTCATCGACGACCTCATCGACCTCAATTGGCTCGTCAAATTGGGCGCCCAACTTATTGCCGCTGTCGTACTCGCGTGGAGTGGTGTGCAAATAGTAAGCCTGCCGTTCAGCGGAATTTTGTTGCTTTCGCCGACGATGTCGCTCGTGCTTACCGTTTTTGCGGTTGTGCTGGTGATGAACGCCATCAACTTCATTGACGGACTCGACGGATTGGTCGCCGGCGTCACCCTGATTGCCGGTGCGGTGTTCTTCATCTACTCCTACATCCTCGCCACCGGTCCTGGTGAGACAAGTTACTTCAACCTCTCAACTCTCCTGACCGCCGCACTCTGTGGTGCCCTCATCGGATTCCTTCCGGTCAACTGGCATCCCGCCAAGATGTTCATGGGGGACTCCGGTGCGCTCGTCATCGGCCTCGTCCTTGCCGCGTCGACCATTTCGGTCACCGGACAGGTTGACCCAACCCGCATCGACCCGGGACAATTTGTTCCCGCCTTCATTCCGCTCGCGCTTCCGCTCGCCGTGCTCGTGGTTCCGCTCGTTGACTTCATCCTCGCGGTCACCCGACGAATTCTCGGCGGCCGTTCGCCGTTCGCTGCTGACCGAAAGCATCTTCATCACCGCCTGCTCGATATGGGACACACGCACTTCCGAGCGGTTCTGATTTTGTATGCGTGGACCGTTGTCGCGGCCGTCGGTGCTCTGCTCTTCATGTTTATCGATGCAATCGTTGCGACAGGGATTGTTGCCGCTGGGCTCATCGTGACCACCATCCTGACCATCGCACCGCTCGGTCGCGACAAGCCCATCAACCTGTTCGGCGATATTGTTGAGGACACCCATGAGTAGTGCGGTTCAACTCGCGGCGAAAGCGTTACGCTCCGCGCTTCTGTTTGGAGGAGTTGCGTCTCTCGGTATCGCGCTGGTCGGTGGTGCAATCGGTTATTCGTTGGTCGGATCAGCGGGGATATGGAGCGCGCTGGTTGGAAGCGCCGTTGCGTTCGTGTTCATGGGAGTTACCGCGGGAAGCATCCTCGTTGGTCAGAAGGCGAGCGGCGGAAGCATCGCCTCTGGGCTTTTTTTCGGCATTGTTCTTGGTTCGTGGCTTCTGAAATTTGTCCTCTTTCTCGTGGTCGCGTTTGCCATCCGAAATTCCGATGCACTGGACCCGGTTATCGCGTTCAGTTGCGTCATCGCGGCGGTGCTCGGAGCTCTCGCGAGTGACGTTGTAGCCATAGCTAGGGCTCGTGTTCCCATAGTCGACATGGTGTAGGCTCGAGACTAAATGAGCCCATGCAGCGCAAGGTAGCGCTCGACTCAAGGAGACATCGTGAACGGACAGAACAGCCTCGTTCTGTCTGAAGGCATTACCTTTCACGCTCCGTCCATTTCAGAATTCTTCCCCGCAGCAATTTTCTTCGAGGGAACTCCCTTCGAAATGAACCGAATCATGATCATTCGCATGATCATGGTCGTCCTTCTTGTCGTAATTTTCTGGCTCGGAACGCGCAAAATGTCGCTCGTGCCCGGTCGATTCCAGGGGGCCATCGAGATGGGCCTCGACCTCGTTCGGGTCAACATCGCGGAAGACCTTTTGGGCAAAAAGGACGGCCGACGTTTCCTGCCAATCCTCACGACGATTTTCTTCCTCGTGTTGTTTCTCAACATCACGGGAATTGTGCCCGGCTTTAACATCGCGGGGTCCTCCGTCATCGGAATTCCGCTCGTGCTCGCGGTCGTGTCGTACATCACGTTTATCTACGCGGGACTGAAAAAGCACCCCGGCACTTTCCTCAAGAACTCGCTCTTCCCGTCCGGTG
>CALPQP020000121.1 GCA_943325745.2 Gulosibacter massiliensis | reverse complement strand
GACACCGAGTGGGGTGTCCCGGTCCACGGTGACCGCGCGATGTTCGAGCGCCTCGTGCTCGAATCGTTTCAGTCCGGACTCTCATGGATCACTATCCTGCGGCGACGCGAGGGGTTCCGCGATGCGTTCGCGAACTTCGACCCGAGCGTTATCGCGGGCTTTGGGAACGCCGACCGCGCGCGCCTGATGGCGGACACCGGAATCATCCGGAACAACGCGAAAATCGACGCGACCATTCACAACGCGGCCATCGTTGCCTCCATGATCGACAGCGAGCCCGGTGCGCTTGACGAACTGATCTGGTCACACGCGCCGAAGGAACCGCGCGATCCAATTCGCGACATGTCAGACCTGCCCGCCGTCACCCCCGAATCAATCGCCCTCGCGACGACACTCAAAAAACGAGGGTTGAAATTCGTCGGCCCGACCAGCGCTTATGCCCTCATGCAGGCGGTCGGCGTCGTGAACGACCATGTTGAAGGTTGCCACAGAGTGCGTTAACATCGACTCATGGAGTTTAGCGACGCAGACCCAGCAATCCAGAAATTCGTTCATGACTATTTCGACGTGATGCACTTTCAGGACATGGACTTGTTCGATCGGGTATTCCACAAGGAATGCGTCCTCTATTCGGCTCAAACCGGAGAGTTGAACATTCGCCCCTATTCGATTTATCGCGAAGCCGTGGCGAACCGTCAATCTCCTGCAGAGTTGGGAAATGCTCGGGACGACCGCGTGTTGATGTTCGATCAAGTATCGCCAACTCTCGCAATCGTGAAACCACAACTTCAGATGTTTGGTGGCGTCATGCAGGACTACCTCAACCTTGTGTTCCTCGACGGACAGTGGTGGATTATTTCCAAACTCTGGGAGAAAGTCGCGGACGCCCCTTAGACGGTCTTCTTCTTTCGTTGTGCAACGACGAGCCACACGACCATCCCGACGAGAACTGCTCCAACGCCACCAGCGATGTAGAGAACGGTGTTGTCGGACGGCACCTCGACGATGATGGAAACATCTGTGTCGCTTGCCGCCAAGTTGTTGACGATTACCGTCGAGGGGTCGTCGTCGTCGATTTCAACTCCGTCGCCCTCGACACTGATGACGTTGTTCGCGAAGTGAAGTGTCGTGTCCATTTTCAGCCCGATGCCCGCCGCGATGCCAAGCGATGAGGCGTCGTCGGTCGAGTCATCCGGCATCGACCCCGTCACGGTCAGCGTTCCATCCGCGACAACCGTTTTTCCATTGGTAAGACCAAGCAACTGATCAACCGTGGCAGTCTCGTCGAGTTGAGCGCCATCAAATACACATTCTGCCGAGTAATAGTCGGTCGAATCGACCTTCTTCTCGGCGTAAGTACAGTCGTCGACAAACTCTCCTGCTGCAGGCCCTTCCTCGGAGGATTCATTGAACATCTCCTCGAAACCTTCGAGGCCGTCAGCGCTCGAGTCGTCGCTCATTGCCGCAAGTCCGTCAAACGTCTCTTTCGCCATCGACATCTCGAGGCTTCCGCCCGTGATGAGTCCGGCCGCATCTACGTCAGCAACAATGTGAAGTTCGTAGCAACCTGTGGTGAGGAGAGCCGCTGCGACGATCGCTGTTCCAGCAAGTGCTCGTCGATAGATGTTCATGCGATGAGCCTAAACGAGTAGGGCGATTGAATCCAGCGTGTGCCGAACATCGATTCCGACCGAGTTGGCCCAGTTCACGAGGTCATCTGGGGCCGCGAGGTCGGGCGAGTCGGTAACAAGGGCAGCAACGAACTCGCCCTTGTGAATCTTGTTGAAGTGGTTGAGTGCCTTCCCACCGTTCACCGAGAACACGTCGAGGTAGTAGTTGGGAACTCCCGCCGGAATGGGGGCCAGATCGCGATACCCTCCCGATCGTGCATCGAGCACCCAGTCCCCCGCGGCCATGTCGGTGATCGCGCGGCCGAGTGAATCTAGCCAAAAATCCTTGAGGGGACGTCCCGACAAACGCGTGTCGTACGACAGTCGGTAGGCAGGTATCTCGTCCAGAGACGAGATGATCCCGAATAGCGCCGAGTGAATAAAGACATGCGTGGCCGCCCAGTCGCGCTGCTCGGGTGTCCACCTAGAGACATTCGTCGCGGAATACAGGACCCCGGTGTAACGCTCGATTGCCGGCATTAGGTCTGCGTCCCTGAAAACATTGTTCGCCAACTCGTCGATTGACTTTGGGCCCAATTTGAGTGCTTTCGCCGCAGCCACCGGCGAATCACGGCACCACGACTCCACGGCAGACATGAGGTCGGCTCTCGTGGTGTCTTGGCCGGAAAAACTGAGGGTGGGCCAGCCCGCATTGGGAAGCCCACCCTTGAGTTTTGTTTCCGACGGGGGAAGCAGGATTCGCACTTAGGCGACCAGTTCCGCCTGGCTGGCGACAACCATCACCGTGTTGTTTTCCACCGAGAGGAAACCCCGGTCGGCCTTCGCCAGGATTATTCCGTTCTCGGTGTGGATTCGAACATCGCCCTCGGCCAAAATCCCCAGGAAAGGCTCGTGCCCTGGCAGAACGCCCAGTTCGCCTTCGACGGTGCGGGCGACAAGCATGCTCGCCTCGCCCGCCCAGACCTCTCGGTCTGCGGCGACAACACGAACCGTGAGAGTGGCCATGATTACCCGTTATCCTTCTGGATCTGCGTCCACTTCTCTTCAACATCCGAGATGGACCCAACGTTGAAGAACGCCTGCTCGGCGACGTGGTCGAATTCACCCTTGGCGATTGCGTCGAACGACTCGATGGTGTCTTTGAGCGGAACCGTCGAGCCCTCAACACCGGTGAACTTCTTTGCCATATACGTGTTTTGCGAGAGGAACTGCTGAATACGACGCGCACGCGACACGGTGATCTTGTCTTCTTCCGAGAGCTCGTCGACACCGAGAATCGCGATGATTTCCTGGAGTTCCTTGTTCTTTTGGAGAATCTGCTTTACGGTCGTCGCGACGCGGTAGTGGTCAGCGCCGATGTAGCGCGGGTCGAGGATGCGACTCGTCGAGGTGAGCGGGTCAACGGCGGGGTACAGACCCTTGGACGCGATTTCACGAGAAAGTTCCGTGGTCGCATCCAGGTGGGCGAAGGTCGTTGCGGGAGCCGGGTCGGTGTAGTCATCCGCGGGGACATAGATGGCCTGCAGTGACGTAATCGAGTGACCGCGCGTCGAGGTAATGCGCTCCTGGAGGATACCCATCTCGTCCGCGAGGTTGGGCTGGTAACCAACAGCCGAGGGCATACGACCAAGAAGCGTCGAAACCTCGGAGCCAGCCTGGGTGAATCGGAAGATGTTGTCGATGAAGAGAAGAACATCCTGCTTTTGAACGTCACGGAAATACTCAGCCATCGTCAGAGCAGACAGGGCGACGCGAAGACGCGTTCCTGGCGGCTCGTCCATTTGGCCGAAGACGAGCGCGGTCTTGTCGAAGACGCCCGCCTCTTCCATTTCGTGAATGAGGTCGTTTCCTTCACGGGTGCGCTCACCGACTCCGGCGAACACCGACACACCACCGTGATCTTGTGCCACGCGCT
>CALPQP020000120.1 GCA_943325745.2 Gulosibacter massiliensis | reverse complement strand
CTTGTCTCTGAGCGTCGCCGTCGAAAACTCAAGACTCGACCAAACGCTCAACACTCCTGCAATCGCAACGCTCCTGCTGTTGGACGCGCAGATCCAGTGGATCAATAACAACGGCGGGCTCGCCTGGGCACACGCGCGCACGAAAGATTCGTCAGACCGCATTTACGCGTGGGCCGAGGCTCATCCGATTGCATCACCGTTCGTCGCAAACCCTGAACATCGTTCGCAGGTTGTCGCAACGATTGACTTCGACAAGAGCGTCGATGCGAGCCGCGTTTCCGCGCTGTTACGTGCGAACGGGATTGTCGACATCGACCCGTACCGTAAGCTCGGGCGCAATCAACTTCGAATCGCGACATTCACCGCGGTCGAACCGAGCGATGTCTCTCGACTTCTCGGAGCCATTAATGCGGCAATCGCCGCTCTTTAGTCGTCCTCGTTAGAGCCATCTTCGCTGTCAGCATCGTCGACACCGTCGAACACGTCCGTGTCGTCGAACGGTGATTCGACGATGTCCGCGAGATCTACCGAGTCGACATCGTCATCAAAATCATCGTCATCCTCGTCGAGTTCGTCATCGTCGAGTTCGTCATCGGGCACGACCACGATGGCCTCTTCCATTCCCGCGGCGATTGATTCCTCGTACTCACGAAGACGGTCCACCCACGGGACCCACTCGGGGGCTTGAATCGCGTCGTCTCCTGCAAGGAGTTCGGTCTCGAGAACCGTTGTCGATTTACCGTCAACGGCGATCGAGGCGACCCAATCCCACCCGATGTAACCCGGAAGGTTGGAGCCGAAACGCACGTTGGCGATGCCGTCAGATTCCTCAGACGAGAGCACCGACCCGATCGTGTCGGCCGGAGTGATTGTCTCGAGTGCGGCGCGCGCCGCCTTCTCGAGTGCTTTAGGCGTCAAAGTTATCCGCAACCTTTCGAAGCACGGCCGCGATCTTGCGGGCGTGAGAATTTGCCGGGTAGTGCCCCTGGCGCAAATCAGCGCTGGCTGATTCCAGTAGACGGATAACGTCCTCGACGATGACAACCATGTCGTCCGCGGGTCGGCGACGGCTCCGCACAACCGATTGAGGTTCTTCCAGGATCAGGACACCGTGCGCCTGGAGTCCGCGCTTGCCATCGACCGTGCCGTACTCGACCCGCGCTCCGGGCTGAGCCGTCGTGCCGGCCGGCATCGCAGAGGCGTGCAAAAAGACCTCGACGCCGTCATCGCCGTGGATGAATCCAAAACCCTTGTCCTCATCGAAGAACTTTACTTTTCCGGTTGGCATTGTCTCTCCTTGTAACCTGACCCTTACCGAGGATACCTGTCGGCACGATAAACTATTCGGATGCCTTCTTCTCATGACGTTTCAACACGACTGGGCACGATGTCACACCGCGAGCTCGAGACCCTCGTCTTGACGCGTCGCTGGCAATTGGGCAAACAACACGACCTGCACGACCTCGCTGACGTGTTGCTGTCGACCGAATCGATTGTGTCGACTCTTCGGTCGCTCGCACGACCCGAACTTGTCGCCCTCACATCGGGAACATCTGGTCGCCACGCGCGGGACATTCTGCTTGCCGACACAACCGCGTCGCCCTACCCCGAGGTTGCCGCGCTACTCCCCGCCCTTCTCGATCAGGCGGCTCCGGTCGAATCGGAACCCGTCGGCGACGGCACCAGTATCGCGCTTCACAGCGTCGTCGCCCTTCGTGACCTCGTTGAATGGGTCGCCGGCGAACCCCTCACCATGGGGGCAGCGGGAAGCTTGCTCCGAGCAGAGGAAAAAATCCTGGCAGCCGGGCTCGTCGTGTCCGAAGAGGATGCGATCGCGTTGGCACGTATCGCCGAAGCCGCCGGGCTCGTCCGCACCATCGACCGTCGACTGTATGCGACCTCGCGCGGGATTGCGCTGTCCGATGACCTCGTTGCGTTGTGGTGCGCCGCTTTCGGCGCAATTATGGCTGACCTTGGGCCGTCCGTTCGAGAAACCTGCGCTAGCGAAGGTCGCCTCGACGAACCGTTCCTCGAGTGGGTTTTGCCATTACGAAACACTCACGAATCCGACGTCGTGCGCCGCGTCGCCGTCGAGTCGCGCCTTTTCGGCTTGACGGCGGGAGGCACCACCGAACTTGGTCGAATCGCGAGTACCGACATCGAATCAGTTGCCTCCTTCTTCGCGCCGTTACTGCCCGAACTGCAGACCTCGGTGTACGTGCTGGATGATTTGAGCATCATCGCGCCGGGCCCGATTACGACGGACACCGCGCAGTTCCTCGCCCAGATTTCGCGCCTGGAAACTCGCGGGCTTGCACCCAAAAGGCGGCTCGACCCGGCGCTCATCCTGCGGGCGATTGCGGCGGGGACGACCGTCGAATCCATCATCGCGCGTCTAACCGAACTGTCGCTCACGCCGGTATCGGCAGCGGTCACGTCGACCATTGAGGACATCGCCAACAACGGTCGATTCATTACCCTCAACGGAACGGGAACGGATACCGCCGCTAAGGCCTCGCACCCCGAACTGGGCGAGATGCTCTTGTCCGACCCGCGCCTTCAGCGACTCGCTCCCGTCAAGGTAGATGACCTATCCGTCTTGTATGGCGCATCCCGTTTGCGCGTCGAAACTGCACTCGTCGAAAATCGATACACCGTGGTTGCCCCCGCGACGGAACCCGTCATTGCCGAACCCAGTGCCCCGACCGCGTTGCTAGCACTTGCGGAACATCTTTTCGCGACGGGACTTGGGTCTACCCACCTCGAGCGGGCGCTCATCACCGCGGGCAAGACTCGTACCAAGGTCACTCTGCTTGTCGAAACGAGCACGGGGAACAAGACAATCACGCTCGAACCTCGCCACGTAGCAAACGGCCGCGTCCGCGGGCTCGACACCGTTGCCGACGTCGAACGAACACTTCCTATTTCCGCCATCATCGAACTTCTAGCAGTCGGAGAATAACGCGTGAACGGTCCCCTCATTGTCCAGAGTGATCGAACGGTGCTGCTCGAAGTTGGTCATGAGAAGGCAACTGACGCGCGGCACGCGTTGGCGGTCTTCGCCGAATTGGAACGGGCACCGGAACACATTCACACCTACCGAATCACGCGACTTGGCCTATGGAATGCGCGCGCGGCCGGACACACCGCCGAGGAAATGCTCGCGACACTCGAGACGTATTCGAAGTTCCCTGTCCCGCAGGTCGTGGCGACCGACATCGCGGACACCGTGTCGCGCTACGGCCGAATTGTCGTCGAGCGTGACGACGACGGTTTGTATCTCGAAGCACAGTCACCGCAGATCCTTGCCGAAGTGGTTCGCACCACCAAGCTCGCGCCCCTACTCGGAGCGATGACAAGCGAGACCGTCGTTCGGCTCAACGACTGGGCGCGCGGAATCGTGAAACAAGAACTTTTGGGTATCGGCTGGCCCGCCGAGGACCGTGCCGGATTCACCGAGGGAACACCGATGACGATCGCCCTCGACAACACGACGTGGCAACTGCGCGGTTACCAGCGCGAAGCTATCGACCTGTTCGACAAGTCGGGTGCGGGTGTCGTCGTTCTCCCCTG
>CALPQP020000119.1 GCA_943325745.2 Gulosibacter massiliensis | reverse complement strand
CGAGTACCTCGCCGAAATTCCCGTAATTACGTCGGTCGCACCCGACTCGGGGTCAATCGATGGTGGAACGATGGTAGTGGTCACGGGAAAGAATCTCGGCACGGTCACTTCGGCCATGCTAGGGGGAGTGGACGCGACAATTGTATCCTCGACGGCGACGTCACTCACGTTCATCACGCCTCCGGCTCCGAGCGAACCCACCCTCCCGACGGACCCAAAGTTCCTCGATGGAACATTATGGGGACTTTCAGGAACCTATGGAATTAATGCACCTGAGGCATGGGGTACATCTCAGGGATCGGGTGATGTCGTCGTTGCTGTCATCGACACTGGCCGTACATCACATTCGGACGAGGGAAATCTGGTGTCGGGGTATGACTTTGTGAGTCTTGACGACACCAATTCCGACGGAACCCCAGACACCCCTTTGACGGCTAACGACGGTAACGGACGGGATTCGGACCCGAGCGATCCGGGCGACTGGGTCACTTCGAGCGAAAGTTCCGGTTACTCCTCAGGAGGTTTCTTTGAAGGTTGCTACCCTGACAGTTCAAGCTGGCACGGTACGCACGTGGCGGGGACAATCAACGGGGCAGCAAATGGGATTGGCATCGTTGGTGTTGCGCCGAACGTCGCCGTGCAGCACGTTCGCGCATTAGGAAAATGTGGAGGCTACATGTCGGACATTATCGCCGCAATCACCTGGTCATCGGGCGGCGCGATTAGTGGTGTGCCCACCAACACTCATCCGGCGGACGTGATCAACATGTCACTCGGCGGAACGGATTCGTGTTCTTCCGCGATGCAGTCCGCAATCGATGGTGCCGTCTCGCGAGGCACGACCGTCGTGGTGGCGGCCGGAAACGAGGGAGCACCCGCGTCAACGTCCTCTCCGGCAAATTGTAGAAACGTCATCGCGGTGGCCGCAGTGGGAACGACCGGTTTGCGTGCCAGTTTCTCGAACTATGGATCCGTCGTCGATATCGCCGCCCCGGGCGTTTCGATTCTCTCGAACATCAACACGGGTCTAACCGGCCCCGTTTCGGGTTCCTACACCTCGTATTCGGGAACGAGCATGGCGACTCCCCACGTCGCTGGTTCTGTTGCACTTATCAAGTCTGTCTATCCCGCCCACACCCCCGCAATGATCGAATCACTTCTCAAGGCAACGGCGAAGCCCTTCGGCTCGACGCGATGTGATTCGAACATCTCCTACTCGTGTGGCGCGGGAATCGTCGACGTCGGCGCCGCGGTCAGATAGATTCGCTCACAGAAGTCAACCGACAACAGGGCGAAGATCCCGTGTCGCCTACCCGCGTGCCATCTGCAAATACGCTCGAGCGAGGCGTCCGATAGCATCAACGAGTGATCTCGAGCCCCACCGACCCCGCTGTCAAGGCAATCGCCCGACTTTCACAGCGGTCTCGGCGCGATGAAGCGGGCGTGTTTATCGTGGAGGGTCCGCAGTCCGTCCGCGAACTCTTGACATTCGCCCCGAATTCTGTGGTTGACGTTTTTTACACCACAGCATTCGCCGAAAAGCATGGCGGAATCCTCCAGTTGGCCGAACGCTCTCCGGCGGTGATGGACGAAGTGTCCGACAAAGTGCTCGAGGTCATGGCCGACACCGTCAACCCGCAGGGCGTGATTGCGGTGGCTCAGGTCCTGTCCCACTCACTCTCGTCGATCGACGAGGTTCGACTCGTTGCGGTGTGCGATGAAATCCGCGACCCGGGAAATGCAGGAGCCGTCATTCGCGCGGCCGACGCCGCCGGAGCGGACGCGGTCATCCTGACCGGTGCCTCTGTTGACCTGCACAACCCCAAACTCGTTCGTTCGAGCACCGGCTCGATCTTTCACCTGCCGATCATCGAGCACGACGACCTCGCGGACGTCATCGAATGGCTTATGGGTAGAGGGGTACAAATTCTCGCTGCGGCAGCGGACGGTGAATCCATCCCATCGATGTCCACCATCTTGACCAAGCCGACCGCGTGGCTCTTCGGCAATGAAGCCCACGGGCTCAGCGAGGATGCCCGAGCCCGCGCCGACCATATCGTGTCGGTCCCGATTTACGGCAAAGCGGAGTCGCTGAACCTCGCCACTGCGGCAAGTGTTTGCCTCTATGCGAGCGCGTTCGCCCAGAGCGGCGCTTAACCCCCTCTCGTCTAGGATTGGGGAGTGTCCAGCATCTCGCCCCAACAACTAGCCGACGTTGTCGCCCAAGCACTCGCCGCGATCGACGGCGCGACGACGGGTGACGAGCTCAAGCAGGTGCGCACTCAGTTTGTCGCCGACGGTTCACCTATTTCGGTCATCAACTCGACCCTGCGCGATGTTCCGGCAGACGAGAAGGCGGAAGCGGGAAAGATTGTCGGGCAGGCCCGCGGTGAGATCAACCAGGCGTTTGCCGCTCGTGAAGCCGTCATTGTCCAGGCCGAGGAACACGCCCGCCTGATGACCGAATCGGTGGACGTCACCGCCGTCGCCTCGCGCCGTCGCGTCGGAGCTCGCCACCCTCTCAATCTGCTGATGGAAGAGATGTCCAACATTTTTGTCGGGATGGGTTGGGAGATTGCCGAAGGCCCCGAACTCGAAAACGAGTGGTTCAACTTCGATGCTCTCAATTTCGACGAGGACCACCCCGCCCGCGCCATGCAGGACACGTTCTTTGTTGAGCCCGTCGAACGCCACCTCGTGCTGCGCACGCACACGTCGCCCGTCCAGATTCGATCGCTGTTGACCCGCGAACTCCCGGTTTATGTGGTTGCGCCGGGCCGGGTTTACCGCACCGACGAACTCGACGCGACCCACACGCCCGTCTTCCACCAAATGGAGGGCATCGCCATCGACAAGGGCCTCACGATGGCGCACCTCAAGGGGACACTAGAACACCTCGCCCGCGCGATGTTCGGCGACGGCGCCAAGATTCGCCTGCGCCCCAACTATTTCCCGTTCACCGAGCCCTCGGCAGAACTCGACATCTGGCACCCGACCTTCCGCGGCGGCGCTCGCTGGATCGAGTGGGGCGGGTGCGGAATGGTCAACCCCAACGTTCTTCGTGCGGCGGGCATCGACCCCGAGGAATTCCAGGGATTCGCGTTCGGAATGGGCATCGAGCGAACACTCATGTTCCGCAACGACGTCGCCGACATGCACGACATGGTCGAGGGCGACATTCGCTTCTCGCAGCAGTTCGGGATGGTGATCTAGGTGCGTATCCCCGCCAGCCAGTTGCGTGAATGGGTCGCGCTTCCCGCTGACGCGACCCCCGAACACTTGCACGAAGCACTCGTGTCCGTCGGGTTTGAAGAAGAAGACGTTCACCCCAACGAGATTTCTGGCCCGATCGTGGTCGGCGAAGTCATTGAGTTCACGCCTGAGCCCCAAGACAATGGCAAGACTGTTAATTGGTGTCAGGTTCGCGTTGCGACGTCGGGGGACGACGCCATTCGCGGAATCGTCTGTGGCGCGTCGAACTTCGAGGTCGGCGACAAGGTCGTCGTGACGCTGCCCGGAGCGGTGCTCCCCGGTCCGTTCCCCATCGCGGCGCGAAAGACTTACGGTCACGTCTCTGACGGCATGATTGCCTCG
>CALPQP020000118.1 GCA_943325745.2 Gulosibacter massiliensis | reverse complement strand
TTCCCCACGTCTACGGCATCAACATGCCGAGCCGGGCCGAGCTCGTTGCCGCTGGCCGCAAAATTCCCGAGATTGCGAGCGAAATCGGTGCCGACCACCTCATCTATCAAGAGGTCTCCGATATGCAGAGTGCGATCCTCGAAGGCAGCACCGTTTCGGCACTCGAAATGTCGTGTTTTTCGGGCGACTACGTGACGGGAACAGTCACCCCCGAATACCTGCGCTGGGTTGAAGAAAACCAGTCGTCCTAGCTTTTCGTTTTGCGCGGCTTTGTTGCGCGTTCCTTCGTTTCAGTAATTTCGGCAACGCCCCGTGATGATTTCGTCATTCGATCAAGGAGCACTCCAACCAGTCCTCCGAGAATGAGCCCGATGGCGAACCCGAAGAGCGCGAAGAATCCGAAGGTCGGCATGACGCCCACAGCCGGGTCAACGGGTGTTGCAACCGTAATAATGGCGGCGATGATGATTCCGATCACGGCCCCCGTCATCATGAACGACCAGATTCGAGGAGCGCGGCGGATGGTGACGTCGGTTTTGGCCATGTCACTATTCTCCCAGAACAGCGAGCGGCAGCAATTCGGCGAGGGTCGCTCGGGTTCCCGATGCGCGGACGGCGCCCCGAGCGACGGCTTCATCCCACGCCTCGTCGCCGACCGCGAGCGCCAGAAGAGTCGCGGCGTCGAGTTCAATGACGTTCGGCGGGGTGCCGCGTGTGTGACCGAGTCCTTCGACAATCTGGACGGCCCCGTGTGGGGGTACTCGCACCTCGACGGATTTGCCCGGCGCGATGCGCGCGAATTCCTGCAGGATGAACCTCACGGCGATCGCCGTCGTGTCGCGATCCGCAGAGCCGCCTCGAACATCGGCGATGGCAGCTCGGCCACGCTCGGAATCGATTCGGGGAAGGGGCACCCCCAACACGCTAGCAGCGGCAAAGGTAGGGTTTTCACGTGAAGATACTCGTGATTGGGTCGGGTGCCCGAGAGCACGCCATCGTCAACGCACTGTTGCGGGACGAGGCCTCTCACGAGATTGTGGTTGCCCCCGGAAACGCCGGGATAGCCCATGTGGTCGAGACGGTGTCGCTCAACACGACGGATGGTCCGCTCATCGCCGAGTACGCGGCGGAACAGGGCGTCGACCTTGTCATAATCGGCCCAGAGGCACCCCTCGTCGCTGGCGTCGCGAATGCGCTTCGCGCGGTCGGAATCCCCGTATTCGGTCCGGACAAGGCGGCCGCCCAGATCGAGGGCTCGAAGGAATTCGCGAAAGAGATCATGAATGCCGCGCGCGTCCCCACGGGACGTTCGATGTCGGCGGCGACGATGGCTGAGGTCGAAACGGCTCTCGACGAATTCGGTCCCCCCTATGTCGTCAAGGCGGACGGACTCGCGGCCGGTAAGGGCGTGATCGTGACAAGCGACCGCACGGCGGCCCGTGATCACGCCGAGTTCTTTATTCACCAGGGCCTTGTCCTCATCGAAGAGTTCCTCGATGGACAGGAAGTATCTCTCTTTGTCCTGTCCGACGGGGACGCCGTGATCGCGCTGTCGCCTGCGCAGGACTACAAGCGCGCATTCGACAACGACGAAGGCCCGAACACGGGCGGCATGGGCGCGTACTCGCCGCTTCCGTGGCTGCCCGAGGGATTTGTGGACGAGATCGTCGAGACCGTCGCCCAGCCAACGATTCGCGAAATGTCGCGTCGGGGCACTCCGTTCGTTGGGCTGTTGTATTGCGGACTCATCGTCACGCCCAAGGGCGTTCGAGTCATCGAATTCAATGCGCGTCTCGGCGACCCAGAGACGCAGGTTGTGCTCGAACTCCTTGAGTCATCGCTCGCCGACCTGCTGCTGGCAACCGCAACGGGCCGACTCGCGTCGGTGCCCGAACCCGTATTCGCCAATGATGTCGCGGTAACCGTCGTTCTCGCGAGTGAGGGCTACCCCGAATCACCCCACACTGGCAAGCCGATTCTGGGATTGGCCGACGCGCTCGAGGTTCCGGGCGTGTCGATCGCCCACGCGGCCACCGCACGAGACGGCGACGACTTCGTGTCAACCGGCGGACGAGTGCTGTCTGTCATCGCACGCGGTGCCGATTTCACCGACGCACGGAGGCGGGTGTACATGGCACTCGACCGAATCACTCTCGACGGTTCGCACTTCCGCACCGACATCGCCGAACGAGTCGCCGAATGAGTGTTCCGGGGTGGCGTCACGTCTATTCCGGAAAAGTCCGCGATCTGTATATTCCCGAAACGGAGTCCGCCCTCGAATCGTCACCGTCGATGCTGCTCGTCGCGAGCGATCGTGTGTCAGCATTCGACCACGTTCTCGAGCCGGGCATCCCGAACAAGGGCACTCTCTTGACCACGCTGTCCCGCTGGTGGTTCGACCAATTGGCCGAATTCCCCAACCATCTTCTGTCGAGCGAGCCGCCGGCCGAGGTGGCCAATCGCGCCATGGTCGTTCGCACGCTGAACATGATTCCCGTGGAATGTGTCGTCCGCGGTTACCTCGCCGGAAGCGGATGGGCCGAATACCAGGAATCGGGAACCGTGTGCGGAATCCCGCTCCCCGCTGGACTGTCGAACGGGGACAGGCTGCCCGAACCGCTTTTTACCCCCGCGTACAAGGCCCCACTAGGCGAACACGACGAGAACATTTCCTTCGAGCAGACCGTCGAGCTCGTCGGAGCGGACACCGCTCGTGAGCTGCGCGACTTGAGCCTCGCGATATTCCGCCGAGCGAGCGACATCGCCGAGGCGAAGGGACTGATCCTCGCTGACACCAAATTCGAATTTGGCCTCAATCGTGACACCGATGAATTGACGTTGTGCGACGAAGTACTCACCTCGGATTCGAGCCGGTACTGGGACGCAACGACGTATGCCGATGGTGGTCAGAACCGGCTCGATTCGTTTGACAAGCAAATCGTGCGCGATTGGCTGTCGGCGAACTGGGACAAGACCGGCACACCGCCCGTTTTGCCCGAGGGGATTGTCGCGCGGGCTGCGGAACGATACCGCGAGCTCATTTCGCGGTTGGCATCAGTCGTTTAGCGGCGGCCACCGCGAGGGCTCCCGTCGGGCGTGATGCGCGCGAATAGACTGAAGCCAGAATTCGTCCACCAGTCGAGGAGTGAGAGTGCCGAAGGTCATCGTCGAGGTTATGCCGAAAGAAGTTTTGCTCGACCCGGCTGGTAAGGCCACGGCACGTGCGCTGCAACGCTTTGGCGACGGAGAAATCACCGACGTTCGCATCGGCAAGCGCTTTGAAATCACCATCGAGGGCGAGGTCACACCGAAACTCCTTGAGCACATCGAGGAGGTCGCCAAGGACGTCCTGTCGAACGACGTCATCGAAGACGTCATCTCGATTCGCGTGGCGGACTAACGTGCGCGTCGGCGTCATCACGTTCCCCGGGTCGCTCGACGACCGCGACGCTCTGCGCGCCATCCGTCTTGCTGGCGGTGACCCCGTTGCCCTCTGGCACGGCGACAATGACCTGAACGGCGTCGACGCCATCGTCCTGCCCGGCGGTTTTTCGTACGGCGACTACCTGCGCTGTGGCGCGATTGCCGCCCACTCACCCATCATGAGTGCGGTCGTCGAT
>CALPQP020000117.1 GCA_943325745.2 Gulosibacter massiliensis | reverse complement strand
GTCTCTGCACGCGGCGCAAAACAGACCGACGCGTCGGCCGTCACCGTTACCGCAACGGGAAGTTTCGCGCTCGAACCTAGCCGTTCCGCGCTCCTCACTCTGATCGGTCGGGGAGATGGCTAACCGTCCCCTCGTGTTCGGTGTCCTGAACGTGACACCGGATTCGTTCAGCGATGGAGGGCTGTGGGATTCGCCCGAAAACGCAATCGAGCACGCGCGTGCGATGGTTGCGGACGGCGGCGACGTCATCGATGTCGGGGGCGAATCGACTCGCCCAGGGGCTGCTCGAATCGACGACGGCGAAGAGCGCCGGCGGGTCGAACCCGTCATTCGCGCCCTTGTGGGCGACGGTATTTCCGTGTCACTCGACACGATGCGAGCCGAGACCGCGCGCCTGGGAATCGACCTCGGCGTCGACTACATCAACGACGTGTCGGGTGGGCTCTCTGACCCCGCGATGCTCGGTGTCGTGGCCGACAGCAATGTGACGTACATCGCGATGCACTGGCGAGGCGAAAGCGACGTCATGGACGGTAACGCCACATACGGCGATGTCACGCGCGATGTTCTGTCCGAGCTCCGCGCGCGAATCGACGCGGCGCAGGGCGCTGGGATCGCCCCCGGAAGGCTCTGGATCGACCCGGGGCTGGGGTTCGCCAAAACCGCCGACCACAACTGGCAACTGCTGCGGGACCTTAACCAGTTCGTCGCGCTCGGCTATCCGGTCCTTGTGGGAGCATCACGCAAGCGATTCCTCAGTCCATTCGGGGAAGCCCCGGCCGATCGCGATCAGGCGACCGCGATCACCAGTGTCCTGTGCGCCGAGGCTGGTGTGGCTGCGGTTCGTGTTCACGACGTTGCCCGCACCGCTGAGGCCCTTCGCGTTCGAAACTCCTGGTGGGGAGGCGCCGCATGACCGACGAGATTCGCCTGCGCGGGCTTCGCGCCTTCGCGCACCATGGTGTGTTCGACGACGAGCGCGCTAATGGCCAAGAATTCATCATCGACGTCGACGCCCGTGTTTCGCTGTCGGGCCTCGGCGACGACATCGCGCAGACGATTCATTACGGCGAACTTGCGGTCGCTATCGTCGCTGCCGTCGAGAGCGACCCGGTCGACCTCATCGAAACGGTCGCCGAGCGCGTCGCTGCCATCGTTCTGGGGTTCGGAGCTCTTTCCACTCGAGTCGAAGTTCACAAGCCCAGTGCACCGATTACCGTCCGGTTCGACGACGTGTCCGTCGTGATCGAACGGATGCGCCCATGACCCGCGCGGTCATCGCGATGGGCGCGAACTTGGGGGACCGCGCAGAGACAATTGCAGCCGCGATCGAACGCCTGAAATCGACCGACGGTGTTGACGTTGTCGCTGTGGCCGAACTCGTTGAAACCGTCGCGATTCGACTCGACGGGCCCGACGACTCCCACCCGAACTATCTGAACGGCGTGGCGATTGTCGACACAACCCTGTCCGCCGCGAGCCTTCTCGCGGTTCTGCACGCAATCGAAGACGACCACGGGCGGACTCGCACCGAGCGCTGGGGTGACCGGACTCTCGACCTCGACCTCATCGTGTTCGGCGACCTGATCGAAGACGGCAACCTCGTCGTCCCACATCCGCGCGCCCACGAGCGCTCGTTCGTTCTGGGGCCGTGGCTGAGCCTCGACCCCGACGCGTCAATCCCCGGTCGAGGACCCGTAAGCGCCCTACTCGCGGCGGGACTCGCGTGAAAAAGACGAATCCATTGTTCCTCGTAGGGCTCACGCCGTTTGCCTTTGGCGTCGGGTTCGCGCTTGACTGGGCGCTCGTCAGCACCGGGCGCACCGCCATCCCCGTGCCGTGGACACTGTCAATCTGTCTGGTTCTTATCGGAATCGCTGTTCTCGCTCTCGGTGCGCGCGTGCGCTGGGCGGTGAAGCCAGTCAAGGGCCGCCGCATCGATCCCATCACCGCGGTGACAATCGTCCAGTTGGCGAAGGCTTCGGCGGTAGGCGGAACTCTCTTGTTCGGTGCGACCATCGGACTTCTCGCCTTCTCGACATCGCGGCCCGTTGTCGTCGACGCCGTCATTCCGTCTAACATTGGCGGCGTAGTCGCCTCGCTCGTACTCGTCATCGCGGCGCTTGTCGCTGAGTGGTGGTGTGTGTTACCCCCACAAGACCCGGACGGAGAACCCGCATGATGACGCCAGGTCGACTCGAGGTCGGACTCGTCGGGACCGCGCCAGAACTCGCGATCATGGGACTCGCCCTCGCCGGCGCCGGACATTTCCCGTGGACCATCACCGAGCCCGCCCCGGCCGACCGCGAACGGGTCGTCTCGTTGTTGCGCGGCGTGTCAATTCAATCGCCCGCGGAGGTCGTCGCGGCCACCCAGTTGATCATTATCGGGGCGGGTGAGGGCGAGACGGTCGCCGAAATAGTCGAATCGCTCGCAGAGTCGTGGCGCCCCGGCCAGATTGTTCTGCACACCTCGGCCGAATTCGGGATTGGTGTGCTCGAAGCCGCTACGCGAAAGGGTGCGATTCCGCTCGCCATTCATCCAGTTCTGACTTTCACGGGAACATCGCTCGATTTACACCGCATGAAGGACGCGTATTTCGCGGTCACGGCACCTAGTGTCGCCTTGCCCATCGCCCAAGCCTTGGTCGTCGAATTGGGGGGCGAACCGTTCGTCCTCGACGAAGACGACCGCGCAGCCTATGCCGACGCGATTGCGACAGTCGCCGAATTCTCGCGCGCGATTGTCGACCAGTCGACGTTCCGGCTCCAGGAAATCGGGGTCGAACACCCGGGAGCAGTGCTGCGGGCACTCGCGCACTCGGCGGTCGAAGAAGCGTTGCGGGCATCGTCGGACGGAGCGATTGACCCTATCGGTCGTTGGCTCGACGAGACGTCGTCCGACGACGAGGACTAAGCACCAACGCGACTCGACGTACCTGCCAATCGGCAGTGCACCCGAACGGTAACCTTGACACGTACCAGAAGGGGCGCCATGACTGACGAGACCGAACTCTCGGCCGACGAGATTATTGAACAGAAGGCTGTTCGTCTCGCCAAGCGCGCCACGCTTCTTGAGACAGGCGAGGCGTACCCGGTCGCGGTGCCCGTCACCGACACCATCGGTGCAGTCCGTGCCGCTCATCAGGGTCTCGACGTTGACGTTGCGACCGGTGTGACGGCCGGCCTCGCTGGCCGAATAGTCCACTCACGCAACACGGGCAAGCTCTGTTTTGCCGCCCTCCAATCGGGTGACGGAGAGCGCATCCAGGCGATGCTGTCCCTCGACGTCGTGGGCGAAGACGCCCTCGAGCGTTGGAAAGAACTCGTCGACCTCGGCGACCACGTGTTCGTCAAGGGCGAGGTCATCACCTCGAAGCGCGGTGAGCTGTCGATCCTCGTGTCAGAGTGGCAGATGGCGGCAAAGTCGCTGTTGCCGTTGCCGAACCTGCACGCCGAACTGAACGAAGAGACGCGGGTTCGCCAGCGCTACCTCGACCTCATTGTTCGTGACCAAGCGCGCCAGAACGTCGTGACCCGCGCGAAGGCGATGGCGTCGCTGCGTGAGACGTTCGCGAAACACGGCTTCCTCGAGATTGAAACCCCCA
This sequence comes from Gulosibacter massiliensis, assembly GCA_943325745.2. GTDB lineage: Bacteria > Actinomycetota > Actinomycetes > Actinomycetales > Microbacteriaceae > MWH-TA3. The sequence goes on along the minus strand of CALPQP020000117.1, from coordinate 15 downwards.
TGCTCCAGACGATGC
>CALPQP020000116.1 GCA_943325745.2 Gulosibacter massiliensis | reverse complement strand
TACGACGGCCAAAACGATGGTGTCATTGGTCGTTCGCGTCACCCCCGTGTCGGGAATGATGATGTTCGAAAACAATTGGGCGGACAACAGTTCAGCGGCCGAGACGAGTGCACCGATTGACACCAGTCCAGCGACGATGAATCGGTCACGGCGCGTGCGGAAAAGGTCAGCCATCGCCGACCGGAACTGCAACACCAGGGTGATCATGATGACCTAACGGTATCGTGCCTCGGCCGCAAGACCGCGCTTGATCGCGTCGATAATTTCGTCCTTTTTCGCTTCGGACACGGTGTCATCGCGCTCGATGCTGGCGAACGAGAATTTACGCAGGTCGACCGGGACGCTGACAGGGCTGATCGTCTCGAGCCCGACACCGAGTGCGTAGTCGCCGTACTTCAGCCCGGTGCCGTGAACCGCGTCTTCGAAACCCTCGAACGTGACGAGCGAACACGGGATTCCGTAAGACTGGCAGACGATGAACACGTGCATCGCGCTGGTCACGACGCGGTCGAAGGCGATGAGTTTACCGAGGAATTCGGCAATCGTGGAGGGAGCTGACATCAGCACTGACAGTTCCTCAAAGTTGTCGGGCAACCGCATCATCAAACCGCTGTGAGTGAAGTGCCGCACAAAGGCGGTCTTGCCGTTGGTTTTTTTCGGGCGGGCCAGCGGGATGATTCGCGACATCACGGCACCCGGGTCTCCGAAGGATTCGACGTCAGGCCCACCGCACTCCTTCACCAGTTTCGCGGTGATCGGACCTCGAACCGAGATGTATTCGGCCTTCGGGTGAAGTTCGACGTCGTCGGCGGAAATGCCGGTGCCAACAACAATGGATGACGGCGTGATGAAGCGCCCGATCGATCCGGTCGAAATGAGGTGGTGTTCCACGATCGGCGCCGTCGGTGAGTGATACAGAATTCGATCGGTCGTGTAATTGCCGATGATGAGCGGGCTGAGCCAGTCTCCGAAGTTCCCGGGGAACGGACGAGCCCACCAGGTCAGGGTGACGTGACCCTCTGATTCGCGGGCGGAATAGTGTGCAAACGTATTCGCGGCCACAATCGTCGCTCGCTCTTCGTTTGTCGTCACGCCACTCGTGTTGAGATCAACCGAAAGCTTGGCGAGTTCTGTTCGATTGCCATCGAAACCGGCACGCAAAATCTTGTGGGTGATGGCGCGGCGAGAAAGAGTTTTTCCCACAGAACCCTGACCCGTGAGAATCGAGGTGATTCCGACACGGTCGGCAATGTTCACGAGTCGACGGGCGACGGGCTTGGAAAATCCCTTGAGAACCTTTTTGCCAAACATCGTGATGCGTTTCCGCACAGACTGTTTCGACGCCGATTTGTGCTGTTCGACCTTGCCCTTGAACTCGGACACATTTCCCGACGAACCGAACACGAAGAATGGCTTGACCTTAAGCGATGGGTCGCCCTTACCGACAACCGCAACCGACGGGATGACCTGGAACGTGAGCGAATCGGCGTTCTGGCGCCAACCGTCTTCGAAGAAATAGTCGTCCGTCGCTTTGAGTTCCGACTGAGCCTCTAGCGCCGCCGCGTCGGCGATCATCTTGCGCGCGTTCTCGCTCGTGCCGACACCCCAAAAGCACGGCTCCCAAAAGCGCGTGCGGTTGTGGTAGCCGATTGTCAGCGTCGAACCAAAGCCGCGCTGGAAACCGATGATGTCGGCGCTCGAGTTCCGAACGAAATCGGGCAGAGACAACAAGCGACAATCGACGTCGATCCAAAAGACCTTCTTGTCGGGGAACCGCTCGCAGACCGACTGCAAGAACGGAACCTTTTGGCGACACATGTCCGCCCAGTCCTGGCCCGGCTTCTTGGCGATTTCCTCGAGAACATACTCGACGCCGATCTTGTCAAGGTCAGCTTTCAGAGCCTTCGCTTCGTTTCGGTAATACTCGTCATCCGTATAAAACGAACACACCACGATCGAGCTCATGAAATCCTTCCCCGTCAGGCTAACGGTTCAGTTTACCCGCCTGGGCAGAAGGTTAAGAGTGCACCGAGATGGCGGCCGTGTTGAGCGGCACGTCGGTGTCACGGCCGCGGAACGTGAATACCCCGCGCCAAAAACCCAGGCCCCACGATACGTGCATCGTGGGCAGAACCGCCATGAGCGCGATTCGCGACTTGAGGCTGAGCCCCTTCGACAGCCACGCGCCTCCGAGTACGACTGCGGCATACGCGTACAGCGGCAAGAGCCACCACCAGTTGAGAGTCGCGGTGAGTCCGACCACGGCGGCGATTGAGGCGAGAACGAACGTGGGCGGGACAAGGTACTTCACGCGAGTGCGCTTCGGGTTCGCGAGCAGAATGTAGGCGCGGAACGTGCCCGTCGTGAGGAACTGGCGCGCGAGCGACACGATGTCACGACGCGGGTAATACCCAACCTTGAGCCTCGGGTCAAACCACACGACCTTGCCGCTCTCGCGGAGACGGGCATTCAGTTCCCAGTCCTGTCCGCGAACGAGCAACTCGTTGAAACCGCCGACCGCGAGAACATCCTCGCGACGGAAAACCCCGAGGTACACCGTGTCCGCCGGACCCGCAACACCACCCGTGTGAATCGGACCGCCGCCCAGCCCGATGAAGTTCCCGTAGGCCCACGCGACAGCCTTCTGGATCGATGAGTGACCGCGCGCCTCCATGATTCCCCCGACATTTGTCGCGCCCGTATCCTGCAAAATCGACACGGCCAATTTCGCGTAGCCGGGTTCGAGCTCGGAGTGGGCGTCGACTCGGAAAATCACGTCAGCGTTCGTCGACAACATCGCGATGTTCAACGCAGCGGGCGTGCTGCCCGACGGATTGTCAACGATGATGAGCGGAAACTCGTCGGCTAGCTCGTTCGCGACGTCGCGGGTCTTGTCTTCCGACGGACCAATGGCAACGACAATCTGCGTGGCTTTGGGATTCTGTTGAGCAACGATGCTCTCGACTGCAGTTCGCAGGTAGCGCGCATCATTGCGAACCGGCATGACATACGCGATGGACAGCGCTTTCGCGCCACGCTTCGCCGTCGTCATGAACGCGAGTCTATCGCTCCCAGTGTGATGGCTACGCGGACTGCGGCACGCCCCTCGCGGCGTCGTCCGACGGTGTCCAGCGTCAATCCGTGGATAAGCGCGGCCTGCCACGTGTCGGGAATCGGGGTCGCGAGAAGGGCGTCGACGGCGGCACGATCCCGGCGGTTGATGACGGGAACCTGCGGTTCGCCGTTCTCTGCCGTGTACCGGCTGAGTAGCCGGCCGGCCTGGCGGCCGAACACCAGTTCACGCACGAGCGACCACATGCCGATGACGGGTGCCACGAACAGCGCCAACCCGTAGACGAGCGTGAGCGGCTGACTCGAGGCGACCAGCAGCGCGGCCTGATACGCGGCGAACACGATGTACAGAACGAGCAGTGCCGACATCACGGCGACTCCGATAATCGTGCGGGTCGTCTTCATCCCTCCAGCCTATTCTCGCGTTGTGCCTGCCCGTGCCACTCCCCCCACTCCATCTCCCACCCTCACTCCCACCCTCACTCCCACCCTCACTCCACGCGTTTCTGCAGACATCTCGCCCCTCCCCACCTGTTTCTGCAGACATCTCGCCCCTCCCCACCTGTTTCTG
>CALPQP020000115.1 GCA_943325745.2 Gulosibacter massiliensis | reverse complement strand
GGCACTGAATTCACCATTGTTTTCGACCAGGCGCCGTTCATCGAAAAGAGCATAGAATCTCTTGCAGTTGAGGGCCTCCTCGGGCTGATCTTTGCCATCATCGTGATTCTCGTCTTCCTGATGTCGATTCGATCGACACTCGTTACCGCGGTGTCGATTCCGACGTCGTTGTTGCTCACGTTCATCGGTATGTGGGCGAGCAATTTCTCGCTCAACATCCTCACTATCGGCGCGGTCACCATCTCGATTGGTCGAGTCGTCGACGACTCGATCGTGGTCGTCGAAAACATCAAGCGACACCTGTCACTCGGTGAAGAACGCATGGTTGCCATTCGTGACGGCGTCAAAGAGGTCGCGACGGCGGTCACCGCGTCGACCATCACCACGGTCGCCGTGTTCCTCCCGTTGGCGTTCGTGGGCGGATTGTCCGGCGAGCTGTTCCAACCTTTCGCCGTCACCGTCACGATCGCACTACTCGCGTCGCTTTTCGTGTCGCTCACGATTGTTCCTGTGCTCGCCTACTGGTTCCTCGGGAACAAGAAGCCGAAAAAGAACACCTCGACAAAGCCAGCCAAGCCGGTCAAGTCGGTATCGGAAGACAACGACTTCTTGCAGCGCAACTACCGCCCGATCGTTCGTTGGACAATCACCCACCCCGTCGCGACGATGCTCATTGCCCTCCTCACCCTGGGAGGGACGCTCGCACTCGCTCCGTTGATGAAAACCAACTTTGTTGGGGGAAGCGGCCAGTCAACCATCACGCTCACGCATTCGACACCGGGTGGACTCACGCTCATGGACCGCGCGGCAGTCGCCGAAGGTGTTGAGGCGAAACTGCTGGACTATGAGGGTATCGAAACCGTTCAGACGTCGATCGGCGGTGGAAATGGTTTTGCCGCGTTCAATGGCCAGGCCGGGAACATTGTCTACCAGATCACTATCTCTGATGAAGTGGATGCTGATCTGGTCCGTGCTGAAGTCACGCGCGACCTCGAAACCATCACGGACACGGGTGAAATTGTCTCGGCACAGGGCGGAGCCTTTGGTTCCCAAACAATCGACATCACGGTAAAGGCGCCTTCAGAAGAGACGCTCACCACCGTTACCGCAGCCATCGCCGCGGCGATCACCGAGTCCAAATCGGCCGACAGTGTCACGACCTCGCTCGACGACACCCAATCGTTCATCTCGATCTCAATCAAGCGCGCGGCGGCGGCGAAGTACGCCTTGTCGGAGGTAATAATCGGGCGCACGCTGGCCGGTCTGATCGCACCGAGCGCCATCGGTCAGGTCGTTATCGATGACGTCACGTTGGACCTCATTGTAGAAACGAAGAATTCGCCGGAAACGTTGGACGAATTGCGCAAGTACAAATTGACGACGCCGCTCGGAGCCAAGGTTCGTCTTTCTAACGTCGCAACCATCGGCATCACCGAAACGGCCGCATCGCGCACCACGGAGCGCGGTGTGTTGTCGGCGTCTGTAGCGGTGACTCCCACGTCGGACAACCTCTCTGAATCGACTGTGGCGGTCAACACTGCGCTCGCGAGCGTCGAGTTGCCGTCGGGAACCACAGCTACGGTCGGCGGTGTCGCCCAAGACCAGGTGGAGTCCTTCCAACAGTTGGGTCTCGCGCTTCTCGCCGCAATCCTGATTGTGTACGTCGTCATGGTCGCAACGTTCCGATCGTTGCGTCAACCCCTGCTATTGCTCGTCTCGATTCCGTTCGCGGCGACTGGCGCAATCGGTCTGCAGATCATCTCGGGAATCCCCCTGGGAATCTCGTCGCTCATCGGGTTGTTGATGCTCGTCGGAATCGTGGTCACGAACGCCATCGTCCTCATCGACCTCGTGAACCAGTACCGCGAACGCGGGGGTTCGGTGGTTGATTCGTTGCTCGACGGAACCAGTCGACGCGTTCGGCCAGTGTTGATGACGGCACTCGCGACCGTTTTTGCGTTGACGCCTCTTGCGACCGGAGTCACGGGAAGTGGCGGATTCATTTCGCAACCGCTGGCGATCGTCGTTATTGGTGGCTTGTTGTCGTCAACGATTCTGACACTGCTCGTTCTGCCCGCGCTCTACTCGCTCGTCGAGGGACGCAAGGAACGCAAGGCGGTTCGTCGGGCTCGGAAGGCCTAAGGGGCCGGAGACAGCACCCACAAAACCTCGGCGGGCTCGCTGGTCGAGGGGTTGCGCCAGGTGTGTGGTTCGCGGCCACGAAACGTCATTGCGTCCCCGGTATCGAGGTTGTGCGTGGTGGGGCCGAGAATGATGTCGAACCGTCCCTTGAGCACGTAGACGAATTCGATTTCGGTGTCGAGGGCATACAGTTCGTCTCCACCGGAACCCTGCGGGCTGACGATCGAGTGCAAGACCTCTACGTGTGTTTGCGAGCCCGGAGACAGCAGATATTCGCGGGCGTTGATGCCACCGAAGTTGATCATGGCGCCCTCTCCCGCTCGGACAATGGCACTGGTTGGAGGTTCGAACAATTCACCGACTCGAAGCCCCAAGGCTTCGCACACCGACACCAGTGACGCAACGGACGGGGACACGTGGTCGCGCTCGAGCTTGCTCACGAATCCCTCGGTGAGCCCGGCGGCGGCAGCCACCTGCCCGAGTGTGAGTCCCCGTGCGAGCCTCGTCGCGCGAAGACGCGCGCCGATAGGAATCGCCTTGTCGCTCACCTGTTTTGCCGTGCGTCGGATACTGCCGGCCATGATCAGCGGGTCTCCATCGCTACGGCGCGAACGGGGGCACCATCGATTCCGACGAATCTCATCGGCAGCAACGACACGAGCGGGTCGGCGAAGTCGATCGACTCGAGGTTGCAGAGGTTTTCACAGATAACGCCACCAACCTTGGCAATGAGGTGGTGGGCAGGGAATCCTTCGCCTGGATGAGTGTCGTCGGGCGTTTCATCGATGTTGAGCGCATCGAGCCCAATCGTGCGCACGCCGCGGTCTAACAGGAACGACACGAGCCCGGCGTCGAGGAACGGGTTGTCGAAGTAGACCGGTTCGCCGTAGTGACGAGCCCAGCCGGTGTGTACGAGGATGATGTCGCCGGCGCGGGCGGACTCGGCTCCGGTTCGAACGGAATCGAGGGTGATGCGTTCGCGAGCCCCGACGCCGTCGCAGTGAAGGAGTACACCTCGCCCGACGAATCGGTCCAATGGGACTTCATCGATTTTCTCGGTGTCGTCGTCGAAGTGGAACGGTGCGTCGACGTGCGTTCCACTTTGGCTGCCCATCCGAATCGACACGAGGTTGAATCCGTCCTTCGCGATCGTCGCGTGTTGGGCGATGTGCGGAACGGGGTCGCCGGGGTACACCACGGTCTCGGCTGTGATTTCTCGGGAAAGGTCTACGACACGAACTATCTCCATGAGAAAAAACTATTGCCTGTGAGGCAAGAAGGGAATAGCATGGCGTCACATTGTTTTGCCAACCTTTAGAGAGGACAACAATGAGCACCGTTGCTCACAACCCCAAACCGAAAATCACCGAGGTCGAAGGCTTCGGAATTGACACCATCCCCGACGCCGACCGTACGTCGACGCCGCGCGACTTGTTCCGCATTCAGTTCGGAGGCGCAAACACCTTCGCGACCGTTCTGCTCGGAACGTTCCCCATCTTCTTTGGGCTCTCCTTTTGGGAGGGCGTCGGCGCCGCCGT
>CALPQP020000114.1 GCA_943325745.2 Gulosibacter massiliensis | reverse complement strand
ACGATGCCCCGCGAAATCTCGTCTGGATTGAGGGCGGCAGAATCGTCGCGTGGGCGAGTCTTCAACCCGACGAGCACCGTCATCGTGTCGAGATCGAGCTCTTTCGCGTACCCGGGTTTTCCGCTTGTGCCGACGTGTGGGAGTGGTGCCGGGTTCTTGGTGACGAGGAGTTCCACGACTGGACGCTGTGGCCGACCGCGAACTACCGCGATGAGGAAATGGCCGACCTGTTCACGTCGACGGGGTTCGAGTTATTGCGCCGCTACCACCTGGTAACACGACCTCTGAGCGGCGAGGACTACCCGGTTCTGCCCGCGAACGCGTCGATTGATGTCATCACCACCGATGAGGATTTCGCCGACTGGCACCGCGCTCACCAAGACGCATTCTCTCAACACTTTGGCTTTGCGCCACGACCCGCGGAAACGTGGATACCGCATTTCCGCGATTACGACGGTGTCGACCCCGATGGGCGGTTCCTACTCCGTGTCGACGGCCAAGTCGCCGGGTTCGTCAGTTGCACCAACGACAACGCTCACGAAAACGGCGGGTTCGTCGACGTGCTGGGCGTTTGTCACGACTTCCAGGGCCGCGGTTTAGGTGAATTGTTGTTGCGCTGGGCCTTCGCGTATTGCGCGAGCCGCTCATTCAGTGACGTCGACCTCGCGGTGGACACGGGAAACTCGTCAGGAGCGTTAGGACTGTATTCGAAGGTTGGATTCACCACGTTGTCCGAGTACCACCTCTACGCGAGGCCAACCGACTAGGTGCGCTACCGTCTAGCGAGCGACGGGGTCAACCGCGGTCAACAACCACTGACCGTCCGCCAGCGCTACGAGTATTAGACCGATCACTGCGACGACCGGAAGGGCTGCGGGGTGAAACCAGCCTCGGAGTAGCGGTTTCACCGTGTCATCAATAAGAGAACGCCGTCGTGTACCCGTTGATCGCAGGTTGCCCACCGAGGTGCGCATAGAGGACATTGCTGCCCTCTGGGAAATAGCCCTCGCGGACGAGATCGATCATGGCGGCCATCGACTTACCTTCGTAGACGGGGTCGGTGATCATCCCATCCATGCGTGCAGCGAGTTCGATGGCCTCGATTGTCCGAGGGCCGGCGATGCCATAGATGCCGTCGTGCCAACGGTCGAGTAGAACGATTTCATCGTCCCTGACCTCGCGACCCAGTTCGATACCCGCTGCGGTGCGACGCGCGATGCGCGCAATCTGTTCCCAGGTCTTTTCCACCGTTGCCGACGCATCGATTCCCAGAACCGTGGATGCACGATCCGAGTGGGCAAATCCGGCGATCATTCCACCCTGTGTTGACCCGGTCACCGAACAAACAATCACGTTGTCAAAGGTGACACCGAGTTCTTTTTCCTGGTCTTCGACTTCGAACGCCCATCCGGCAAAGCCATGACCGCCCAGTTCGTGGTCGGACGCCCCGGCGGGAATCGGATAGGGCTTGCCGCCACGTTCCTCAACAGACGCAATGGCCTCTTCCCACGACTTCCGAAACCCGATATCGAACCCTGCCGGGTCGAGTCGTACGTCGCCACCAAGGATGCGACTCAACAGGATGTTGCCCGTCTTCTCGTAATTGACCTCGTCCCAGTCAACCCAGTGCTCTTGGACCAGCACCGCTCGAAGCCCCAGTTTCGCTGCAACCGCCGCGACCTGACGAGTGTGGTTCGACTGCACACCACCGATCGACACGAGGGTGTCACATCCCTGGTTGATGGCGTCGGCCGCGAGGTATTCCAGCTTGCGCGTCTTGTTGCCGCCATAGGCTAAACCCGAGTTGACGTCTTCTCGCTTCGCCCACAGTGCGACCTTGCCACCGAGGTGTTCGGTCAAGCGATCGAGGCGGTGAACGGGCGAAAAGCCAAATCGCAGATTGACTCGGGGAGTATTCTCGAGGGCAGCACGTGTCATGGGATAATACTAATCAGTGACGTAGAGCCGATGCTGGTCCTCTATGCGGAAACTAAGGCAAGGACAACGATGTCCAACACAACAATTGACAGTCTGTTACACGAAAAACGTCGCTTCCCACCGTCGGCCGATTTCGTCGCTAACGCCATTGCTAAGCCCGAGTTGTACGAGGCCGCATCGGCGGACCGCCTCGGTTTCTGGGCTGACCAAGCCCGCGCGCTGCACTGGCACAAACCCTTCACCCAGACCCTGGACTGGTCTGATCCCCCATTCGCGAAGTGGTTTGCCGATGGCGAGATCAATGTTGCCTACAATTGTCTCGATCGTCACATCGAGGCTGGACTCGGTGACCGCGTTGCCATCCAGTTCGAAGGCGAGCCCGGCGACTCACGCGCCATCACCTACCGCGAATTGACCGACGAGGTCCGGAAGGCGGCAAACCTTCTCTCCAGCCTCGGTGTGGTGCGCGGCGACCGAATTGCCATCTACATGCCGCTTATCCCCGAGGCCGTTGTCGCGATGCTCGCCTGTGCGCGCGTTGGCGCGATCCACTCAGTCGTGTTTGGTGGTTTCGCCGCCGAGAGCCTTCGCGCCCGAATCGATGACGCAGAGGCCAAACTCGTCATCACCGCCGATGGCGGTTTTCGCAAGGGCGCCGTGTTTAACCTCAAGGACGCGGTCGACGAGGCCGTCGCGCAGACTCCGACCGTCGAGAAGGTGCTTGTCGTCAAGCGGACCGGAAATGACGTTGCGTGGGTTGCCGGACGAGACCTCTGGTGGCACGACGAGATTGCCCCCATGAGCGATGACCACATCGCGCAGGGATTCCCCGCAGAAAATCCGTTGTTCATTCTGTATACCTCCGGAACGACCGGAAAACCGAAGGGAGTACTCCACACAAGCGGTGGTTACCTCACGCAGGCAACGTTCACCCATAAAAACGTCTTCGATCTTCACCCAGAATCCGACGTGTATTGGTGCACGGCGGACATCGGCTGGATCACCGGCCACTCGTACGTCGTTTACGGTCCGCTTGCCAACGGTGCGACCCAGGTCATCTACGAGGGCACGCCTGACTTCCCCGCTCCCGGTCGCTGGTGGGACATCATCGAAAAGTACAAGGTGTCAATTTTCTACACCGCCCCCACCGCGATTCGTTCCTTTATGAAAGCCGGTCGCGAAATTCCACAAGCGCGCGACCTGTCATCGCTTCGGGTACTCGGATCGGTTGGTGAACCAATCAACCCCGAAGCGTGGATCTGGTACCGCGAGGGCATTGGCGGCACCAACAGCCCCATCGTCGACACGTGGTGGCAGACCGAGACGGGTGCCATCATGGTTTCGGCTCTACCGGGCATCACCGTAACGAAACCCGGTAGCGCCCAGGTTCCGATTCCTGGAATCACCGTCGACGTTCTTGACGACAACGGCGTCCCGGTTGGACCTTCGGCCGGCGGGCTCCTCGTCATCACCGAACCGTGGCCGTCGATGCTTCGCGGAATCTGGAAAGACCCCGAACGATATACAGAGACCTACTGGTCAACGTTTGACGGCACATACTTCGCGGGTGACGGAGCTCACCTCGATGCCGACAAAGACGTCTGGCTTCTCGGTCGGGTCGATGATGTGATGAACGTGTCTGGGCACCGTCTTTCCACGATGGAGATCGAATCGGCACTCGTCTCGAATCAGGCCGTTGCCGAATCGGCCGTGGTCGGGGCAGCAGACGAGGTGACTGGGCAGGCCGTTGTCGCCTTCGTCGT
>CALPQP020000113.1 GCA_943325745.2 Gulosibacter massiliensis | reverse complement strand
GCCGTGGTTGGGGCTACAGACGAGGTGACCGGGCAGGCTGTTGTCGCCTTCGTCGTCCTCAAGAAACGTGCTGCGGGAGTCGCGAAACCTGAGGACGACATCGCCGCACTGAAAGCGCACGTGGTCAAAGAAATCGGCGCTATTGCCCGACCTCGCGACATCTATTTGGTCGACGATCTGCCCAAGACACGCTCGGGCAAGATCATGCGCCGTCTGTTGCGAGACATCGCAGAGGGACGCGAGGTTGGTGACACCACGACACTTCTTGATACGAGCGTTATTCGCGTCATCGATAATCAGGTCAACTAGCTCGATGACCTAAAGAACCCCTGAGCCATTCCGGCGACGGCGGGCACGACGGTCAACACGACAAACGCCGGGAACAGGCAAACCCCGAGCGGAATGAGCATCTGTCCAGGGAGTCTCTCTAGGGCTTCGCGAACTGTGGATCGAGCTGCTCTTCGTCGTTCGTGAGCGTCCGAACGGATGAGTCCCGAGACGGGTATGCCCGTCTCACGAGCGGCGGCTCTAATGTCGACGATGCCCGTCCATTCCGAAGCCACCCCCCAGCGTTCGCCGCTCGCCCACAGAGCGTTCTCAACGTCGGCGCGCATCCCGGTGACCGACAAAATCTCGGCGACCACATCACCGAGAACACCCGTCGCCGGCGACGGCATGGGGATACGACGACGCAGGCGGTCCATCCACTTCCATCCGCCGAACGATGCTCCCACCCCGATTGCAAGACACAACCATCCAATCGGCGCGCCGAGCAGAAAACCGAGGGCGTGCATACCGAAGAATTCGGTCACAATCAGTGTGAACGCCGGCAGGGCGGTGAGCACTAACGCCGAATGACGTGCCGATGTGGCGGCGATGGTGGCCTCGCGTTCCAGTTCGATGTTTGCGTCGAGGGCGTCGGCAACAACGCGAAGGATACGCGTCCGCGGTGCTCCTGTCTCGCGCGCGATCTCGAGAATCTCGGACACAAAATCGTCTCCGCCCTCGCGGTCGACGCGGTGCGTGACCCCCGCGTCCAACGTCGCTGCGAGTCGCCTCAATTCAGTCGGTGTCATCGCGACACCTCGAGAACGTCGCCCACGCGTCGAATCGCCCCTGAACTCAGTCGAATTCCAGATGCGGTGCGCTCGCAATGAATGATGCGGTCGAACGCGACCGTGGCGAGTCGCGCAATCGTCACGGGGTCGCGTCCCGCAATCATTCCCAGTGCGGTCAATCTCTCGGGTACCTCACCGAGTGTTCGGGCGTGAAGCGACGACAACCCGGGGTGACCCGCCGTGAGCGCCAATAGTAGGTCAACGATTTCTGCACCGCGAACTTCGCCAAGCACGATGCGATCGGGGCTCATGCGCAAAGACTCTCTCACCAAAGCGCCCATCGTGACCTGACCCGCGCCTTCCGCGTTCGCCGCACGCGTGCAAAGAAAAACGGCGTGAGGGTGGCGCGGAGTGATTTCCGGGATGTCCTCGATGACAAGGATTCGCTCCGAGGCCGGAATGCGCGCCATCAACAACTCCAACAGGGTCGTCTTGCCACTTCCCGTTGCACCCGTGATGAGGATCGACTGATTCACGAGTTCCCCCCAATCCCACTCTGCGTCAACCAGATAGTCGTCGGTAGTAACGGGATTCTGACGCGGGAACCGAAGCGTCACAATGGCACCGTCCCGCGCTATCGGTGGGAGCGCGATATGAATTCTGACCTGACCGGCAAGCGCCGCGTCGCCGAGCGGCCGCGCATCGTCTACCCGACCGCCCGCCGTTTCGACCAGCCCCACACCAATCCGCCGAGCCTCGCGCGGGTCAACAATGGTCTCCGTCGCGACAAATCCCCGGCCGTCGTTGCGCCACACCCGCCCATCACCCGTGACACACAGATCGCGCACGTCGTCGTCGACTGCCGAGGCGAGTGGGCCGAGTGCTGAGCGGAGGGTTGGACTCATTCCCACAGCGTTACGTGGTGATGCTCTGCTCGCTCACCGCGGCCGCATCATGGGGATAATCACAACCATGCGCCAACTGTGAATAAGGATAGGACGAACGTTTACTCGAATTCGACGATGAGTTCGAGTTCGACCGGGGCATCCAACGGCAAAACCGCAACACCGACAGCGCTGCGCGCGTGAAGTCCAGGTTCACCAAAAATCTCGACGAGCGTGTCGCTCGCGCCGTTCGCGACAGCCGGTTGACCACTGAAGTCGGGGGCGGACGCAACGAACACAACAAGTTTGACAATGCGGGTGATGCGGTCCACCGACCCAATCGCCGTCTGCGCAGCCGCGAGTGCATTGAGCACAGCGATCCGCGCAAAGTCCTTCGCGTCCTCTGGGCTGACCTCTGCGCCAACCTTGCCGGTAGCCGGAAGCGAACCGTCCACAAACGGCAGTTGGCCAGCGGTAAACACAAGATTTCCCGTTACCGTCGCAGGGACATACGACGCAACGGGCTTGGCGACCGGGGGAATGACGATTCCCAGCTCGGCGAGACGCGCGGTAACAGACACGTGGTTTCCTTAACCGTTCAGAGGACGCTTGAAATAGGCGACAAGTCCGCCTTCCGGGCCAGCAATGATGGTGACGAGTTCCCAGCCTTCCTCACCCCACGTGTTGAGAATCTGCGTGGTCGAGTGAATGATGAGTGGCGTTGTCGCATATTCCCAAAGGCTCACGATTGCTCCGTTTCGGAAATTCTTAGGTTGACTGGGTAATCTTGAGTCTATGCCCAACCTATTTACGCGTTTCACGACCACTGTCGGCTCTTGGCTCGGTTTGGGCATCGTCGGACTCATTTCAGGTGTCCTTGTTACGGTCATGATCGCTCCGACCCTCGCCGTGAGCGGAATCGCAATCAAGAACACTCTGTCGGTATTCGACGCGCTTCCTGATTTCATTGAAATCGGTCGTCAAGCTCAGAACAATGAAATTTATGTGCAAAAGAGTTCGAACAAAGAGAAGGGCTACGTGAAGATTGCCGATGTGTATTGGCAGAACCGCGTTGAAGTCCCGATTGACGAGATGTCGCAGTACCTCAAGGACGCGGCGGTTGACGGCGAGGATCGTCGTTTTTATGAACACAAAGGTGTCGACCTCACCGGCATCATTCGCGCCGCAATCGGGAATGTCACCGCTGGCGGCGTAACGTCCGGTGCGTCGACTCTCACCATGCAACTCATCAAGAACGTCTATGTCCAGCGCGCCGAAGCGTTGCCGTCCGAGGAAGAACGAACCGCCGCCTATGCCGAAGCGACGGCGACGAGCACTGAGCGCAAATTGAAAGAGATCAAACTTGCGATCGGACTCGAGAAGCGTTTCAGTAAAGAGCAAATTCTGGAAGCGTACCTCAACATTTCAGGGTTCGGTGGAAACACCTACGGAGTTGAAGCCGCCGCAAATCGCTATTTCGGGGTCAGCGCTAAAGACGTCACTGCCGCGCAGGCTGCGTCGCTCTTGGCTATTGTCCAATACCCCGTGCTGCGGAATCTCGCACAACCTGAAAACTTTCCTGCAAACCAGTTGCGCCGCGACGACATCCTGAGGTCAATGCGCGATGCCGGACACCTCACCGATGCCGAGTATCAAGAGGCCGTGTCAATTCCCGTCGACGCAAATTTCATCAACCTTCAAGACCCCTCGAGTGGTTGTATCGCGGCCCAGAAATATTCACGGCATTTCTGCGATTACGTTGTGAAAAACGTGACGAACTTCGAGGCGCTCGGGGCGACGGTCGATGAGCGAATCACGAACTGGAACG
>CALPQP020000112.1 GCA_943325745.2 Gulosibacter massiliensis | reverse complement strand
TGTCGTCTGGAAAAATCGATCGACGCGCGTTACAGGAACTGGTCGCGAGGGACGACTCGTAGAATTAGCCCATGGCAAATCGTAGCTCGAAAAAGAAGCGTCCGTCCGGCAATCGCAGCGGTCGACCCGGCACTCAGAAAATCGTCGCGCACGGCGCACAGGTTCAGGCCGCCGTTCGCCCCGCGAAGTTCGGCGATTGGGTGTCCGCAGTCCGCCCCGCGACGCTCGGGCTCGGATTCGCGCCGGTGCTTCTCGGTTGGGCCGTTGCGTACCTGCAGTTCCTCGTCGATGACCTCAATCCGTGGGACGCGCTGCCCATCACGGTCGTCGCACTCTGTTTCCTCGTCGCACTCGCCCTGCAAATCGGCGTGAACTTTGCCAACGACTATTCGGATGGAATTCGTGGAACCGACACCCACCGCGTCGGTCCGACTCGGCTCACGGCATCGGGTGCCGCTCCGGCCAAGCAGGTTCGACTCGTCGCCTTCATCTTTTTCGGTGTTGCCGCGCTCGCGGGACTCGGCGTCACCGTGCTCACGCAGATCTGGTGGCTACCCGCGGTCGGCGCCGCCGCCATCGCCGCCGCCTGGTTTTACACGGGTGGGAAAAAGCCCTACGGGTACTCGGGCCTCGGCGAAATCGTGGTCTTCATCTTCTTTGGACTCGTCGCGACCACCGGGACCGCGTTTCTTCTCGTGCAGGCGGTCTGGATTGACAGCATTCTTGCCGGCGTCGCAATGGGGCTTTTTTCGATGGCGGTTCTGCACATCAACAACGTGCGCGACCGTGCCACCGACATCGCCGCGGGCAAGCGCACTCTTGCAACCCGGATTCCGCTGTGGCTCGGTCGTGCCTTCTTCACGCTCCTAGTTCTCGCGCCGTTCGGAATCCTCGTTTATTTCTCTTTGATTCTGATCTCGGCGGGTTGGGCATTCTTCGCGTTGTTTATCGCCGCCCCCGCGTTGCTCATCACCTGGACTGCGACGACCGCGCGCGAGTACGTTCTGGTGCTGAAACTGACGGTGTGGACGTGCCTCGCCTACGCGGCGTTGCTTGCTTACGCGTTTGCCTTTTAGTTAGCACTCGACGACATTGACGGCGAGACCGCCCGTCGACGTTTCCTTGTACTTGGTCGACATATCGAGTCCCGTTTGACGCATCGTCTCGATGACGGTATCGAGCGAAATCTTGTGCGAGCCGTCACCGGCGAGCGCGAGGCGCACGGCGGCAACAGCTGTTCCCGCCGCAATCGCGTTGCGTTCGATGCACGGCATCTGAACGAGCCCGCCGACCGGGTCACAGGTCAATCCGAGATTGTGTTCCATCGCGATCTCGGCGGCATTTTCGATCTGACGTGGAGTGCCACCAAGAATCGCGGCGAGCCCAGCGGCAGCCATCGAACAGGCCGAGCCGACCTCGCCCTGACAACCCGCCTCGGCACCCGAGATGCTGGCGTTGCGTTTGTAGAGCGTGCCGATTGCACCGGCGGTGAGCAGGAAATCCCGTTCAATGACCAATCGGTCAATTTTTTTGAATCGCTCGGCGTAATAACCAACGGCGGGGATGATTCCCGCAGCGCCATTGGTAGGGGCCGTCACGACCCGCATTCCCGCGGCGTTTTCTTCGTTCACGGCAATGGCGAATGCCTGCAGCCATTCGTTCGCAAATTCGGTCGGAGCATCCGCTGTTTGCTGCGACTCGAGATGGCGTGCGAGTCCCGCCGCGCGTCGCTGCACGTTCAGATGGCCGGGCAGCATTCCGTCGTGAACCAGCCCGGACTCGACGCAGTTCGTCATGACGGTCCAAATATCGGTGAGGCGCGCGTCAACAACTTCAGCGCCATAGATCGCCACGGCGTTGGCGTGCGCCATGTCGGCGATGCTCATCCCGGTTGAATCGCACAACTCGATGAGTTCGTCGCCGTTGTCGAAGGGGTAGGGGAGAGTCGTGTCGGTGGGCGCAGCGGGTTGACCAATCTCGTCGTCGGATTCGACAAATCCGCCACCGACCGAGAAAAAGGTTCGCGAAAAGACGGGCTGGCCGTCCGCGTCGAGCGCGGTGTAGGTCATGGCATTTGAATGTTGTGGGAGGCGCGTCATGGGTCGAAGTTCGAAGTCGGATTCCGCGAACGGAATCGTTCGGCCTCCCACGGTGACGATTCCCGTCTGCACCGCGCGATCCATCGCGGTGATCACCAATGCGGGGTCGCAGGTTTCGGGGGCGGCACCTTCGAGTCCGGCGATGATGGCGTTCGTCGTACCGTGTCCGACGCCTGTCGCGCCGAGCGAGCCGAAGAGCGACACGCGAATTCGCGCCGTGGAATCGAGTTGGCCGGATTCGGTCAGTTCACTGACGAATCGGCGGGCTGCACGCATCGGTCCGACCGTGTGCGAACTTGACGGGCCAACGCCGACGGTGAAGAGGTCAAGTGCGGTGAGAATGCTCACGATGTGTTTCTTCTTACTGTGAGAGAAAAGGCGCCTGTGAGCCGACGAATCGACCCACAGGCGCCCGAGGTTGTTACTTGTGTTCGCCGTGAACCGCGTAGCGCTCTTCAGGAGACATTACGAGGTTGTGACGACCGACCAGCGCGAAGTACGCCAAGAAGACCACGTACACGATGATGATCGCTTGGATCGCGGGCAGGAACGTCGGGTTCAACAGGAATCCGACGAAAGCGAGTGCGGCAATCAGTGCGGCGACTGATGCTCCACCTACACCCCACGGCGAGCGATACGGACGCTCGAGGTTGGGGTACTTGACGCGCAGGATGATGAACGACAGCATTTGCATGATGTAGGCCAACATGGCACCCCACACGGCGATGTTCAGGATGATCGCACCAGCGACGGTTCCCATTCCTTCGGGGTCGTTCGCGACTGCCCAGTCGAGGTATACGAGCGCGACGAGACCGATAACGCCACCGACGGCGAGTGCGAGCCACGGAGTCTTGTTCTTGCCCGTTACGGACAGTCCCTTGAAGTAGTAGCCAGCGCGCGACAGCGAGTACATGTTGCGGCCGTAGGCAAACATGATTCCCTGGAGCGATGCGAGCAGACCAATCAACGCGAAGATACCGAGAACGGCAGCCCATCCGTCACCCACAACAGCACGGAAGCCGTCGAGGAGAGGTTCGCCCGCGGCACCCGTTGCCTCAGCACCGAGGATCCCGGTGTTGATGAACATGACGAGAAGTCCGGTGACGATGAGGGTTCCACGTGCCCAGAAACCGGCGCGAGGGATGTCCTTCGACGGGTTGTGAGCTTCTTCAGCGGCGAGGGGGAGTTCTTCGATTCCGAGGAACAGCCACACACCGAAGGGGATTGCGAAGAGAATGCCCATGATGCCGTTGGGAAGGAACCAGCTCGAACCAGCAGCAGCCGGGTCGGCGGGGATGTTCCACAGGCTCGACCAGTCGATCTGACCCGACGCGAGAACAATCACCGAGAAGAGCACGATGATTGCGAGCGAGATGATCGACACGATGATGGAGAAGCGGAACGAGATTGCCGAACCGAGCGAGTTGAGACCGACGAACACCGCGTAGAGCACGACGTACCAGATCCACATGTTTCCGGTGAGGTCGAGGCTCAGAAGTTCAGCCGTCACACCGTTGAGGTAGGCCGCCGAGAAGAACACGACGACCGCGGTCGTTGCGACGTACTCGATCGTCTCGGCGAGACCCGTGACGAATCCACCCCACGGCCCCATCGCTTTGCGGGCGAATGAATAAGCGCCACCCGTGTGCGGCATTGCGGACGACATTTCACCGA
>CALPQP020000111.1 GCA_943325745.2 Gulosibacter massiliensis | reverse complement strand
GCCTCGGTTAAAGTTCGTGATGATGAAGTCGTCGAATGACAATGCAAACGCGAGCAGAGCGGCCGACACGATTCCGGGCATCAACAGCGGGAACGTGATTTTCCACCACACCTGTGACGGCTTCGCGTAAAGGTCTCGACCGGCTTCTTCCAGTCGCGGATCGATGCCCGCGACCCGCGCTCGAACGGTGACGACAACGAATGAAATGCTGAACATGATGTGCGCGAGGATGACGGTCACCATTCCCTTGGGAACACCCGCGTTGAGGAACTGCGCCGCAAGGCCGGCTCCGAGAACGACTTCGGGTGTTGCCATCGGCAGGAACAACAACAGCGTTGTCGCCGCGCGGCCCTTGAACTTGTAGCGGACGAGGGCAATCGAGATGGCCGTTCCCAATACTGTTGCAACAAGTGTTGATGCGACGGCGATGACGATCGAGTTCCCAAACGCGTCACAGACGTTGAGCCAGTTGTCAAAAGTGAAACCGTTCCAGATGATGTTGGTTCGATTCGAATCGTTGAACGAGAACGCAATCGTGTAGACGATCGGCACCATGAGATAAATGAGCGCGAGGATCCCATACAGCGGCAGTAGATACTTACCCAGTTTCATAGCAGATCGTCCGTTCCACTCTTGAAGACATAGGCCGAAACCAGAATCAGGATTGCGGACATGAGAATCAGCGACATGCTCGCGGCGTGCGGATAGTTCTGCAGAACCAGGAAGTTCGCTTCGATCACGTTTCCGATCATCGTGGTCGACGTACTTCCAAGGAAGTTTGCGCTGGCGTTCACGTAGTCACCGGCTGCAGGAATGAACGTCAACAGCGTTCCCGATATGATTCCGGGCATTGTCAACGGCACGGTGATTTTTCGGAAGGAGGTGAACGATCCCGCGTACAGATCGTTGCTGGCTTCGAGAAGCCTTAGGTCGAGACGTTCGATGCTCGAGTACAGGGGAAGCGTCATGAACGGGATGAAGTTATACGCGAGACCAAAGATCACACTGACCGCCGTGCCCGTGACGTGTGCGTCAGGCGGCAGTATCGACCACGCCTTCATCGTCCCAACAATGAACCCCTCGTCAGCGAGGAGCTGTTTCCACGCCACCGTTCGCAGGAGGAACGAGATGAAGAACGGCGCGATGACGAGTACGAGAGCGAGAGATTGCCAGAGCGGGTAAGGCCGAAGACGGACACCGATGAAGTATGCCAGCGGGTAGCCGATTGCCAACGCGATGAGCGTCGCAGCGGCGGCATAAAGGAACGACCGAACCGAGTGCTCGCCATACAGCGACAGCACCTCGGTGTAGTTCTCCCACCGGAACGCGGTGACATACTCACCGATGAACGCGCCGGGGGGCGCTTCCTTGAATGCCGTGATGACGAGCGAAATCAGCGGCGTGATGAAAAAAAGCCCGAGATACACGAGCCCCGGCAACAACAGAAACCACGCCATGCGGCTTTTCTTTTGTGCGCCCGGTTCTACCGTGACACCGGACGGTCCGTGGCTGAAGGCAGTGAGGCTCATGGCGCTCTATCGCTTGGCGACGGCGAGCGACCGCGTCGTCGTGTCCGAATCGACGAACTGGTCGGTGTCGAATGGGATCCCGAACGAGTATTCCGTCGCCCACGACAACCAGACCTTCGAGCCAGCAGCGACAATGTCTCCGTCGTTCTGTTCGAAGACAGTCAGTTTGTTGAGCCCGGGGACATCGACGACATACTGCGTCGACACTCCGGTGAACGACGTGTCGGTGACGGTTCCCGGGCCGATCACAGAGCGAGTTGCCGATGCCGTGGGCTCTTTCCGGGAAATCTCGATCTTTTCGGGGCGCACACCGACAGTGATATCACCCGTCGTCACCTTCGTGCGAGACGTCGGGACCTCGAGCGTCATCTTGCCTACCGTGACCCGCACGTTTTTTCCGGACGTTCCCGAAATCACGCCATCAAACAGATTCGACTGGCCCAGGAAGGTCGCAACGAATCGAGTCGCGGGAAGCTCGTAGAGTTCGGCCGGCGGCCCCATCTGTTCGATCTTGCCCTTGTTCATGACCGCGACGGTGTCCGCCATGGTCATGGCCTCTTCCTGGTCGTGCGTCACGTGAAGGAAGGTCAGCCCGACCTCGGATTGGATGGACTTCAATTCGATTTGCATTTGGCGGCGCAGCTTGAGGTCCAGGGCACCCAAGGGTTCGTCGAGCAAGAGCAGTGCCGGGCGATTGACAACGGCACGAGCAAGGGCAACGCGCTGCTGTTGCCCACCGGATAACTGCATCGGCTTTCGGTCCGCGAGGTGGTCGAGTTCCACCAACGTCAACGCCTCGTGAGCTAGCTGAATCGCGTCCTTGACACCGCGCTGCTTGAGTCCGAACGCGACGTTCTCCAGAACGGTCATATGGGGGAACAACGCGTACGACTGGAACACCGTGTTGATGGGTCGCTGGTGGGGCTTGGTCGTGGACACGTCTTTGCCGCCCACGAGGATCTTCCCCGAGGTGGGCTCTTCGAGCCCCGAGATGAGACGGAGGGTCGTGGTCTTCCCACACCCGGACGGCCCGAGCAGTGCAAAGAACGACCCTGCCGGCACGGTGAAACTGACGTTATCGACCGCGGTGAATCCCGGAAATTTTTTTGACACGCCGACCAGTTCGAGGTCGGCGCCTCCTTGCGCGAAACCGCTCACGGAATCAGACACCTGCAACCACCCTTACGTTGACGCGATTAGCCCAGGAGGACGCCCTGGAAGGCCGCCTGGAATTCGTTTTCCTCGGCATCCGACAGGGAGCGGAAAATTGATACTTGAGACAGCGTGTCCGCGTTGGGGAAGATGAGTTGGTTCTCGGCGAGAGCGGGGTCGATCTTGATTGCTTCCTCGTACGCGCCGTTGACCGGCGTCACATAGTTGACCCACGCCGCTACCTGAGCAGCGATGGCAGGGTCGTAGTACCAGTTGATGAGCTTTTCGGCGTTCGTCTTGCGAGGGCTTCCGATCGGCACCATGAACGTGTCGTTCCAGAACGTTCCACCCGAATCGGGAAGGACGAACTTCCACTTCTCGTAGCCGGCTTCGAGGTTCAGCACCGTGATGTCGCCCGACCAAACGATTCCCGCGAGAGCGTCTTCGCTGACGAGGTCTTCTGAGTACGAGTTGCCCTTGATGTTGCGAATGTAGCCGTCTGTCACGCGTGCTTCGACCTCGTCGAGCGCGTTGTAGAACTCGTCGGCGGTGAATTTGGTGATGTCAACGCCCTGGCTCGACATCATGACGCCGAGGGTGTCGCGCATTTCGCTCAGGACAACGACACGGCCCTGGAGGTCTTCACGCCACAGGTCGGCGACCGAGGTGACCGGCTCTTTCACGAGGTCGGTGTTGTACACGAGACCCGCGAATCCGCCCTGCCACGGCAGAGAGGACTTACGTCCCGGGTCGAAGTCGGGGTTGAGCAGCGTCTCAACGAGATTGGCGTGGTTGGGGATGTTCTCGAGGTTGAACTCCTGAGTCCAGCCGCGTCGAATCCAGCGCGACACCATCCACTCGGTGAGACAGACGGTGTCCGCACCGATGTCCTGCCCGAGCGCCAACTGGTCCTTGACCTTGGCGAAGTAGGAGTTGTTGTCGTCGACGTCGACGAGATACGTCGCCGCGATTCCCGTCGCCGCGGTGAACGCGTCGAGAGTCGGGTGTCCACCAGCGTCGTCCTCGTCGAGGTACAACGGCCAGTTCGCCCAGTTGACGGTGGGGTCCGAATCCGAGATGTCCTCCGCGGCAACAGGAGCCTGTTCCCCGGGAGCACACGCGGCCAGCGATAACGCGATCGCACCACCAAAT
>CALPQP020000110.1 GCA_943325745.2 Gulosibacter massiliensis | reverse complement strand
TTCCGAGGTTCCTGAACTGCCCCGAACCCGAAGCGGCAAGATGACCGAACTCGCGGTCGCCGACATCGTGACGGGACGTCCAGAGCGCGACACCTCCTCGCTCGCGAACCCCGAATGCCTTCAGTGGTTCCGAGATTGGGCGGCCGCGTCTAAACCTCAGTTGTAACGGGACCGGTGGTCCCACGAATCACCAGCGTCGCCGAAACATGTTGCCGTGTGGCCGGTGCCGCGCGGTTGTTGATTCGGTGCAGCATGTGCTGGGCTGCGAGTCGACCAAGATCCGCGAGCGGTTGCGCGATTGTCGTGAGGTTGAGGCGGCGCATGCCTCCGATCCTGATTCCGTCGTATCCGATGACCGAGACGTCCTCAGGTATTCGCAAGTTCGCGTTCTCCACTGCGGCAATGGCGCCAATTGCGGCCACGTCGTTCGCGACAAAAAGGGCCGTTGGCGCCGCCGACAGCGCATCGCGAGCCGCCGCATACCCCTGAGCGTCCGTGAGCCCACCAGGCACGACGTGAATGTGCTCAGCCAAACCGTGCTGGGTCATCGCGAGCCGGTATCCGTCGGCTCGTGCGTGCGAGACGGGATTGTCACCGCCGCTGAGGTGAACGATTCGAGAGTGCCCCAGTTCGACGAGGTGGTCAACGGCCATTCGAGCACCCGCAACATCGTCGTTGGAAACAGAGTCCATGTTGGGGACCGCGATATCGTCACGGGTCACGACGACCGTCGGAACTTCAGCGGCGAAGGCCGTGAGGACATGTGCGGGCAACCGGTGCGCGATGAGGATGAGCCCCTCCACCTGGAACTGCAACAATGTGTCGATTTCCGCTTGTTCGAGCTGGGGGTCGGTCCCTCCCGAAATCAGCATCGTGCTGTACCCGTGCTCGCGAACTTCGATTTGGACGCCGTCGAGAATCTCGGCGAAGACGGGGTTGTGCAGATCGAGAATTAGCACCCCGATGGTGTGGCTTCGACGAACAGCGAGGCTTCTGGCCGCGGCGTTTCGGCGATAACCCAATTCGGCAGCGGCCTCCACAATTCGTTGTCGACTCACGTCACTGACCTTCGTCGAGCCGGTAAGGGCAAGTGACACAAGTGACTTTGACACGCCCGCTCGCGTGGCGACGTCGTTGATGGTGGGGCGTGAGGTCGGCATCGGTTTAGGTGACGTCAGCAACCCGAACCGCGGAACCGGTGGCAACCGATTGCTCGCAGGCGATGGCGATACGCAAGCTCTCGACCGCCGAACCGGGCGGGCACGGGTTCGCGATCTCTCCCGCGGCGAACGAGACGAACGAGTGCGTCTCGTTTCGGAAAGCCTCTCGGAAACGGTCGACGAATCCGCGGTATGGGTCGGTGTTGAGAGAGAGGTCCCCTTCTGCGGTTCGCAACGGGGTGCGCGGATTGAGCCCCGCGGACACCGAGTCGTTGGAACCGAACGCCTCGAGTCGAACGTCCTGACCGAGTGCGCCGTGACGGGTCCCGGTGATAACCACCTGCACCCCGCTGGTCGTGACCGCGATCACAGAACACACGTCGGCATCGTCGAAATCGGCATAATCGTGATGCGCGAGGACGCCCTTCGTCGCAGCCACCGTTTCGACCTCACTTCCCGTCAACCAGCGAATGAGATCGAAATCGTGGACGAGCATGTCGCGGAAAATCCCGCCGCTGCCGGCGATGAACTCCCGAGCGCTCGGTGTGTGATCGTGAGCGGTCATCGTGAGGGAATACATCGTGCCGATTCGACCCGATTCGATGGTGTCGTGAACAGAGCGAATCGCGGCATCGAACCGGCGCTGGAATCCGATTTGAAGCGACGAGCCGTGAGCGGTCGCCGTATCGATCGCCGCTTGGGTTGCGGTGAGAGTCAGCGCGATGGGTTTTTCACACAACACCGGTATTCCGCGAGGGAGGATGGCATCCAGAACGAGCTCGTGGGCGTCAGTGCCAACGGCGACGACAGCCGCGTCGGCATCGGTCTCGGCGATCGACTCCCACGGCACGACGGTGGCACCGAACTGGACCGCAACGGCCTGGGCTCGCTCGTCGCTCCGATTGGTGATGGCGACTTCGCTGACTCTGGGGTCCGCCACGAGGTCTTCGATGCGAATCGATCCCATGCGGCCGGCTCCAACGACGAGAACTTTCACGGCAAACCCCCTCGGTTTGTGGTCGATGTATTGCGGTGCGGACTTTTAGTCTGCCATACTTGTTGGAACGTTCCAATGAAAGGTTTTCCGTGTCCGATTTTCTCTCCCGCGTCGCGTCCGCCCCCATCTCGTGGGGTATCTGCGAAGTTCCCGACTGGGGAGCCATGCTCCCGAAAAGCCGCGTCTTGGGCGAAATGTCTGGGTTGGGATTCACCGCGACGGAACTCGGTGCGGCGGGCTTTCTTCCCGACGATCCGGCCGAACTGACCGCAGAACTCGATCACTACGGAATGGCGCTGCTCGGGGGTTTTACCCCCGTGGTGGTTCACGACCCGACTCAACGAAAGGCAACCATCGCGAGCGCGACCGCGACCGCAAAGTTATTCCAGCAAGCGGGTGCGACAAAGATGGTGTCCTCAACCGTTCAGGACTGGGACTGGGCATACCCACGTGCCTTGACGACCGAGGAAAAACGTCACATGACCGAGATGCTGGGAGTGATCGATGACATCTGCGGTGAGCACGGGATCCAGCAGGTGCTGCACCCCCACGTTCAGACGCTCGTCGAGACGAAAGACGATATTTCCCGTGTGCTCGACAGCTGCGACGTGAGTTTCTGCCTCGACACGGGGCACATGGCGTTCGGAGGTCAAGACCCGGTCGAATTCGCCAAGACGGCGTTCGACCGCGTCGGACACGTCCATCTCAAGGACATCCGCCTCGAAATGACCGCAGCCGTTCTTCGACGTGAGGTCTCGCTCATGGCCGCAACCCAGGCCGGAGTGTTCACGAACCTTGGGTCCGGTGACGTCGACATCCTCGGTGTCGTTCAAACCCTCGAGGCCGGCGGTTACCGCGGGTGGTATGTTATCGAACAAGACACTGCAATCACCGGTGGATTCCCCGCCGACGGCGAAGGACCGGTCTTAAACGTTTCGGCATCGCTTCAGTATTTGACCGACGTCGTCGCCCCCACCCTCGGATAACCCAATGGAAACCGTAGATGTCCTTAGCGTCGGTCGCATCAGCGTCGACCTGTATTCCATGGAACCGAACATCGGGTTCGACGGTCAGCAGAACTTCCAGAAATCCGTCGGAGGTAGCCCCACGAACGTGGCGGTAGCCGCCGCGCAACTCGGGCTGCGAGTCGCACTGGCGACGAAGGTCGGCGACGATGCGTTCGGCGAATACGTGGAGGGCAGACTTACTGGATGGGGTGTCGCCACCGATTTCGTTGGCACGGTGAAAGGTGCTCAAACACCGCTGGCGTTCGCCGCACTGACGCCTCCCGAGAGCCCGACAGTTGTTTTCTATCGCGGCCCGGCCGCCCCCGACACCACCCTGACAACGGCCGACGTGCCCTCCGATGTCGTGCGTCACGCGAAGGTCCTCTGGGTCAGCCAGGCGTCACTCGCTCAGGGTTCGACGGCAGACACCTGCCTTGGATGGCTGTCTCTGCGGTCGCGCGACGATCACACCATCCTTGACCTGGACTACCGACCGTCGCTGTGGGCGAGCGCCGCGGATGCTCGGACGATGGCCGAGCGTGCAATTACGCTCGCGACCGTCGTTGTCGGCAATCGCGAAGAATGTGCCATTGCCGTTGGGACGTATGAACCCGATGCGGCGGCCAACGCGCTTCTCGCGGCCGGCGTGCGTCTCGCCATCATCAAATTGGGTGCCGATGGCGTTT
>CALPQP020000109.1 GCA_943325745.2 Gulosibacter massiliensis | reverse complement strand
GAGCACGTCCACGCCGTCACCCGTTCGTCGTATCGCGGGGATGCTCTCGACCACATTCCCCTTGGGGAAGCGCACGACAGTGGGCCCGTCCTTAACTCCGATCGATTCGGCGAGTTCCTCGCGCAGGGTTGAAGCGTCTCGAGGAGCCGCGATGCGAATTCCAGGAACAATCTGCAACATGGCGAGGTCCCACATGCCGTGATGAGACGCTCCATCCGGACCCGTGACACCCGATCGGTCGAGCACGAAGGTGACCCCGGCTTTGTGAAGCGCAACGTCCATCAGCACCTGGTCAAACGCTCGACCCATGAACGTCGCGTACACCGCGACAACGGGATGCAGTCCACCGAAGGCCATGCCAGCAGCGCTCGTTGTGGCGTGCTGTTCCGCAATCCCGACGTCAAACACTCGATCGGGAAAGACGTCTGCCATTGCCGAGAGGCCGGTTGGTCGCAGCATTGCTGCCGTAATTCCCACGATTGTGTCGTTTCGACGAGCCAGTTCGACGAGTTCATCCGCGAACACCGTTGTCCACGACTGTCCGCCGCCTCGGTTTTCTTCACCGGTTACCGGGTCGAACGCGCCAATCGCGTGGAACTGGTCGGCTTCATTGAGACGGGCGGGCTCATAGCCTCGACCTTTTTCGGTAATGACGTGGACGATGACGGGACTTCCATAATCCTTGGCCTGTTCGAGCGCACGTTCGACGTCACGGATGTTGTGGCCGTCGATCGGTCCGATGTATTTGATATCGAGGTTCGAATACAGCGCCTCATTATTGGTGAACCGGGCAAGGAACCCATGAATTCCTCCGCGAATTCCGCGATAGAGGGCTCGAGCGGGACCGCCGAGACGTTTCGTAATCGCCCACGAAACCCGATGAAGTGTTCGATAGGACGGTCGAGTGCGCACATCCGTCAAGAATCGCGCAACCCCCCCAATCGTCGGCGCGTACGAGCGACCGTTGTCATTGACCACGAGGATGAGCCGGCGTGAGTTGTCGTGGGAGATGTTGTTGAGAGCCTCCCAGGTCATCCCGCCGGTCAACGCGCCATCGCCAATCACCGCGATGACGTGACGGTCTGACTGCCCCGTCATCTCGAAGGCCTTGGAGATTCCGTCCGCCCACGACAGTGAGCTCGATGCGTGGCTCGATTCGACGATGTCGTGAACCGATTCCGAACGCTGAGGGTAGCCAGCCAATCCCCCCGCTTCGCGAAGATGCGAGAAGTCTCGACGACCCGTGAGGATTTTGTGGACGTACGACTGGTGTCCCGTGTCCCAGATAATCGGATCATTCGGGGAATCGAAGACGCGGTGAAGCCCCACCGTCAGCTCGACAACACCGAGATTCGGCCCCAAGTGCCCACCGGTCAGTGACACCGATTCGATGAGAAATTCGCGAATTTCACTGGCAAGCTTTTCGCACTCGCCCAACGACAACTTCTTGACGTCGCTCGGTCCGGCAATGTTCGGCAAAAACATGGCGGCCTACACGAGCGATCTGAGAACGTACTGAAGGATTCCGCCATTACGGTAATAATCCGCTTCGCCGGGGGTGTCAATGCGGACAACCGCGTCGAACTCGATCACCGTCGCTCCCGACGCCGAGTGTGCCGTCGGCGATGCGACCACGCGAACCGTGCGGGGCGTCGACCCAGCGTTGAGCTCCTCGATGCCGGTGAACGAAAACTCTTCGCATCCCGTGAGTCCCAGAGATGCCGCGGTATCGCCAACCGGGAACTGGAGCGGAATAACGCCCATCCCAATCAGATTCGAACGGTGAATTCGCTCGAACGATTCGGCGATGACGGCCTTGACACCCAACAGGCTGGTTCCCTTCGCGGCCCAATCACGACTCGACCCCGAACCGTATTCCTTGCCTGCCAGAATCACGAGCGGCGTTCCCGCCCGCTGATAGCTCTGCGACGCGTCGTAGATGAACGATTGGTCGCCTGCGGTCGTGGTGAAGTCCCGCGTGTAACCTCCCTCGACACCATCCAGAAGTTGGTTCTTTAGGCGAATGTTTGCGAAGGTTCCGCGAATCATCACTTCGTGATTTCCACGACGAGACCCGTACGAGTTGAAGTCGCCGCGATCAACCCCGTTCGCTTGAAGGTAAGCCCCGGCGGGAGTGTCCGCCTTGATGGAACCGGCGGGTGAAATGTGGTCGGTCGTCACCGAGTCACCGAGTAGCGCGAGAACGCGTGCTCCGGATATGTCGGATACCGGTGACGTCGCAACGGTCATTCCATCAAAGTACGGGGGCTTGCGAACGTAGGTCGACGTTTCGTCCCACTCAAAAACGTTCCCGACCGGAGTCGGAATCGATTTCCAACGGTCATCGCCATCAAAGACCGACGCGTACTGGCGAACGAACATCTCGGTGTCGATCGACGAGTCAATGGTTTTCTGCACCTCGGCGGCCGAGGGCCAAATGTCGGCAAGAAACACGTCGTTGCCCGCAGCGTCCTGACCTAACGCGTCCTTCTCGAAATCAAAATTCATTGTTCCCGCCAGTGCGTAGGCAATCACGAGAGGAGGTGACGCAAGGTAGTTCATTTTGACGTCGGGGTTGATTCGGCCCTCGAAGTTGCGGTTTCCCGACAGCACCGCGGTGACCGCAATATCGTTGTCGTTGACCGCGGCCGAAATTTCCGCGGGAAGCGGTCCAGAGTTTCCGCTACACGTCGTGCAGCCGTAGCCGACGAGATAGAAGCCGAGGGCTTCGAGGTCGTCCATGAGTCCGGCCTTCTCGTAGTAGTCGGTCACGACTTTGGACCCGGGCGCGAGAGTCGTCTTGACCCACGGCTTTGACACGAGACCCTTGGCCACCGCGTTTCGAGCAAGCAGTCCCGCCGCGAGCATGACCGAGGGGTTTGACGTGTTCGTACACGACGTGATGGCCGCAATCGCGACGTGACCGTTGTCAACGGTAAAGTGCTTTCCGTCCATCGACACCTCGGCAGCCATTCCGGCGCCGTACGCGGCGAGGTCTTGTGCGAAGGTCTCTTTCGCCTTATCGAGGTCGATTCGGTCTTGCGGGCGCTTCGGGCCTGCGATCGACGGAACAACCGTCCCGAGGTCGAGTTCGAGATACTCCGAAAAAGCGGGCTCGACGAGGGGGTTGTGCCAAAGACCCTGGGCCTTGGCGTAGGCCTCAACGAGCGAAACCGTTTCCGCGGGTCGACCCGTGAGTTTCAAATAATCGACCGTCACCTGATCGACCGGGAACATTGCGGCAGTCGAACCGAACTCCGGGCTCATGTTTCCGATCGTGGCACGGTTCGCCAACGGGACCTGGCCAACACCGTTGCCGTAGAACTCGACGAATTTGCCGACCACGCCGTGCTTTCGGAGCATCTCGGTAATGGTCAGCACAACGTCCGTCGCCGTGATGCCTGGGGGAATGTCCCCCGAAAGTTTGAAGCCCACGACTCGAGGAATCAACATCGAGACGGGCTGCCCGAGCATCGCGGCTTCGGCTTCAATGCCACCGACGCCCCAGCCGAGTACACCAAGCCCGTTGACCATGGTGGTGTGCGAGTCGGTGCCGACACAGGTGTCGGGAAAAGCCAACGTCTCGCCATTGACGTCACGCGTATAGACGACTTTCGCCAGGTTTTCGATATTTACCTGGTGAACGATTCCCGTTCCCGGGGGGACCACTTTGAAGTTGTCGAATGCCGTTTGACCCCAGCGGAGGAACTGGTAACGTTCCCCGTTTCGTTCGTATTCGATTTCCACGTTGCGCCCGAAAGCGTCTTCACTGCCAAACAAGTCGGCGATGACCGAGTGGTCGATGACGAGTTCGGCGGGAGCGAGCGGGTTGATCTTTTCAGGGTCACCCCCCAGTG
>CALPQP020000108.1 GCA_943325745.2 Gulosibacter massiliensis | reverse complement strand
TGGCGTTGGGTGCACCCTGAAAACCTCCGCGCGGCAATCGAAGGCGCGCCATTTGCGTTCAGCCCGTGGCTCGTGTGGCAACACGAACAACTGGTCGAATCACACCTCGACTAAAGCGCAGTTTTGTGGAAATTCTTCCAGGAGCGCGACGCCGTCGGTCCCCGCTGACCCTGGTAGCGGCTTCCGTATTTGTCGCTGCCGTAGGGGTGTTCGCTCGGCGAGGTGAGGCGGAAGAAACAGAGTTGCCCGATCTTCATGCCCGGCCACAACTTAATCGGCAGCGTCGCGACGTTGCTCAGTTCGAGGGTGACGTGTCCGCTGAACCCGGGGTCGACAAAGCCTGCGGTCGAGTGCGTCAGTAGCCCGAGCCTGCCGAGCGACGACTTACCCTCAAGGCGCGCTGCGATGGCGTCGGGAAGCGTCACGAGCTCAAACGTCGAACCGAGCACAAAGTCCCCGGGGTGCAGAATGAAGGGCTCCCCTGGATCGACCTCGACTCCGCGAGTCAAATCCGGTTGCTCTTCGGCCGGGTCGATGAACGGGTACTTGTGGTTGTCAAACAAGCGGAAAAACTTATCGAGTCGCACGTCGATGCTGGATGGCTGAATCATCCCCAAATCGAGCGGATCGAGCTGGACCCGTCCCGATTCGATTTCGGCACGAATATCGCGGTCACTGAGAAGCATGGGTCGAGCCTATCGTCCGAGGTCTTTGGTTTCATGTACGTGGTGGTCTGTATCCTAAGCAACCTTCCGTCAACCCCGGGAGTGGACGGAGAACGGATGGAAATCACGATGGACGACGCAGTAACGCAATACATCAAGGCGGAATACGGGAGTTCGATGATGACAACCGGCTGGATGCTGGTTGTCTCAACCGCCGAAGGTGCTCTCAAGGGTGCGCCCAACGGCTTTGTCATGATTCATAACGAGGGGCTTCCGCAACACACGCAATTGGGGCTTTTGCAGTCGGGTGTCAATTCCGTGACCCACGACCAAATGTTCGAGTGGCTCGGACAATCAAGGCCCAAACCGCCGCCGTTTTAGCCACTACTCGAGGAAGTCGTTGTCCTTTGCGGTGCGCATGAAGTCGACGACGCGGCGATCAACCTGGATGTCCGTGGGTTGTAGTGTGCGCGACAGGAAAACGCCGTCCAGGGTTCGGATGCGCGAGAACGCAACGTAGGCCTGACCGTTGGCGAACGCGCCGCGACCAAAATCAAGGACAGCGGAATCGAGCGTCTGGCCTTGAGATTTGTGGATCGTGACCGCCCACGCCAAACGCAGCGGGTATTGCGCAAAAGTCGCCATCACGTCGGCCTCGACACTGTTTGCTTCGGGGTCGTAGGTGTACTGGATTTTTTCCCACTGAACCGGCTGGACTTCGACAGAGTTGCTGGGGTCGGTATCGAGAGCGACGTGCACAGCTCCGTCGACCTTGACCACGGTACCGACAGAACCATTCACCCAACGGTTTCCGTCAGCGATGGAGTCGTTTCGCAGGAACATGACCCGCGCGCCAGGCTTGAGTTCGAGTTCTTCTTCGGCCGGCAGTTGTCCACCGAAGTCGCCATCGATGATGGCCCTCGCGATCTTCGGTTTTCCCGGCAGTTCCTTGAGTGCTTTTGAATTGATGCTATTCGCGCTGACGTTAGTGGTTGCCAGCGTCACGGTGCCCTCGGGGATAGGCCTGCGCGCGCCGATGTCGTTGAGGACTGCGCCATCGGTCGTCGTCATCTGGCCGCTGCGCATGCGGTCGAGGATGTCGCGGAATTCGGCTTCGTCCTGGCGTTTGACGTCCGTCAATTCGACGACGCGCGGTTGCGCCTCCCCCCACACCTTCGAATCGAAGAACCAGGGGGATCGATAGTTGTCCATGAGGTATTGCTTTTCCGGACCGTCCTTGAGCACAGGGGGAAGCTGATAGGGGTCGCCGAACATCACGACCTGGACGCCGCCGAATGGTTCGTTCTTTCGCCCTCGGGTCGCCCGCAGACGGCGATCCAGTCCGTCGAGTAAATCGCAGCGAACCATTGAAATCTCGTCGATGACGACGGTGTCGATTCTGCGCAGCAAAACGCGGGCGTCGTCCGACAGCGGATAGAACTTGGTGTGATCGGTCACCAGCCCGATGGGTAATCGGAACAGCGAGTGGATGGTTTGACCGCCGACGGTGAGGGCCGCGACGCCCGTGGGAGCACCGATGACGAGCGATTTCGATGTCTGCTCGACAAATTCTTGGAGCAGCGTAGATTTACCGGTGCCAGCTCGTCCGGTGACGAAAACATGTTCGCGAGTGCCCTCAATGATGTCCATCACGCGCGCTTGTTCGGGCGTGAGTTCAAACACAATGGCGCCTTTCGTCGGATTCTCCAGAGTACCCGCCTACCCTTTCGCAGCGCGGAGGCGAGGCGCAGTTGGTGACAAATCCGCGACGATTTACCTGTTGGGCGGTCGGCGCTTCTCGAGTTTCTCAAGCATCGCGTTGTATCCCTCGAGTTCAGCGTCATGGTCGCGGACCGCTTGGCGGTCCGAGCGTTTTGCCTCGCGCTCGTCTGATCGAATCCACGACAACACCACCATCGCGGAAAGAATGAGTGTCGGCAGTTCGCCGATTCCCCAGGCGATTGCGCCACCGACCTGCTGGTCGACGAGCGGAGAATCACCCCACGTCCGTCCCATCGCCCCGAACCATTCGGGTAACAACAACGAGGTTCCCGTCATGAGCGACAGTCCGAAGAACGCGTGGAAACCCATCGTGCCCATCAGGAGAATCATGCGAACGGGGTACGAGGTTCGATGCGGTGATGGGTCAACACCGATGAGCGCTTGGACGAACAGGTACCCCGCGAGCAGGAAGTGCAGAATCATCCACTCGTGACCGAGGTGCGTTGTTGACGCCCACGACAACAGCGGTGAGTAGTAGAACACCATCAGTGAGAGCCCAAACACCACGGTCGACACGAGGGGATGGCCGACGAATCCAATCCACTTCGAGTGAATGATTCCGAGGAACCACTCTCGCATCCCGCGCGAGCCGTCGTGACGGACCTCGATCGCCCTCGCGACGAGCGTCACCGGCGCGCCCAGAACAATCCCGACAGGTATGAGCATCGTCAACAACATGTGCTCGATCATGTGCGCGCTGAACAGGAATTCGCCGTAGACCGCAACCCCGCCGCTCGTTGTGTAGACGAGAATCGCCATTGCCCCGCACCACATTATCGGTCGATGGATCGGCCAGGCGTCACCACGGCGGCGCAGACGCTCAACACCCCACAGATAGAAAATGCTCGTGAAGACAGCGAACAGTGTCCAAATCAGGTCAATGTTCCAGGTGGTGAACGCCGCGGTCCACGTCCACTCGCCGGGCAGAATTCGTCCCGTCAGAATCTCGGCCGGCGTCATCGGTCCTGTCAGGGTCTGTTCGATGGGCGGCTCTGTTCGCGCAAGTCCCGTCGCGAGCCCGACGACGACACCCAGAATCGCCATTTCCAACATCGCGAACCCGGCAACCCCTCGCGTCGAATCGAGGTGGGGAATGATGGCTTTGCGCCAGCGCGCACCCAACAGGGCAAGGATGACGACCGCGGTCGCTTTGAGAAGGACGAGAATTCCGTATTCCGACCCGAGGTTGTCGAACGTTCCGATTCGAATGATTGCACTGGCGGTTCCCGTGATCGCGACGATGGCAATCGAGAGCAGAGCAATCGAGGAATACCGTCGCAGCACGTCTGCCCTATTCGCCCCGAAGGCCATGGCCACCACCGTTGTGGTGAGCCCGCCGGTCCACAGCGAAACGAACACGATGTGCAAGACCAGTGAATTGATGGCCAAACCGTGATTGGCCATCGTTCCCGA
>CALPQP020000107.1 GCA_943325745.2 Gulosibacter massiliensis | reverse complement strand
CCGACTCGACAATCTCGCCGCCGAGAACGTTCTCGTTGTTGACGCGGACATGTTCTATGTCAACACGGGCGAAGGGCTCCACCGCTTTGTCGACCCCGTCGACAACAAGGTGTATTTGTATTCCCAGTTCGAAGTACCTGACTCGAGACGAGTCTTTGCTGCGTTCGAACAACCCGACCTCAAGGCGACCTTTGATTTCGAGGTTGTGGCGCCGACTGACTGGGTCGTCGTGTCGAACTCTCCCACCCCCGCTCCCGTCGTCGACGGAGCGTCGGCGACGTGGACCTTCCCGCAGACCCCACGGATTTCGTCGTACATCACCGCGATCGTCGCGGGCCCATACGTCGCGCATCACGATGAACTCACGTCGTCGGACGGACGAACGATTCCCTTGGGCATCTACGTTCGGCAGTCTCTCGCCGAGTTCCTTGATTTCGACTACATCTTTGACATCACCAAAAAGGGGTTCGAATACTTCGAACGAGAGTTCGCCGTCCCCTATCCGTTTGAGAAGTACGACCAACTCTTTGTTCCCGAATTCAACGCGGGCGCAATGGAGAACGCGGGATGCGTGACTTTCACCGAGGTCTACGTGTTCCGATCCAAGGTGACGGACGCGGTTCGTGAACGTCGAGTCGTCACGATCTTGCACGAACTCGCGCACATGTGGTTCGGTGACCTTGTCACGATGAGGTGGTGGAACGACCTCTGGCTCAACGAATCATTCGCCGAATGGGCATCGACAATCGCAACTGCGGAAGCGACCGAATGGACGCACGCGTGGGCAACGTTCCAGGTATCCGAGAAATCGTGGGCGTATCGCCAAGACCAGTTGCCGTCGACTCACCCCATCGTGGCGACCATCAACGACCTCGAGGACGTCCAAATAAACTTCGATGGAATCACTTATGCCAAGGGCGGCTCGGTGCTCAAGCAACTCGTCGCGTACGTCGGTCGCGAAGCGTTTTTCGCCGGGGTCACGAACTATTTCCACGCCAACGCCTGGAAGAACGCGGAACTCGCTGACCTATTGCGCGAACTGGAAAAGACCAGCAAACGTGATCTCGTCACGTGGTCGGCGAAGTGGCTTGAAACCGCCGGCGTCAACACCCTGACCCCCGAGATTGTCACGGACGATGACGGGATCATCACATCGTTCGATATCGTCCAGACGGCGATCGCGGACTACCCGACGATTCGCCCCCATCGCCTTGCGGTCGGGATTTATGGGTTCCGCGGAACCGAACTTGTTCGCATCCAACGGGTGGAACTCGACATCGACGGCGAGCGTACGACCGTGACCGAGCTGATCGGCGCACACCGTGGCGCTTTAGTGCTCGTGAACGATGACGACCTCGCGTACGCAAAGATTCGACTCGACGACGAATCGTTGGCCATCGCGATTGACCACCTATCCGACATCGCCGACCCGCTCACACGCGCGTTAGTGTGGGGAAGCGCCTGGGATTCGACCCGCGACGCCGAGATGGCGCCGAGTGACTTTGTCGACCTCGTGTTGGGCAACATCTCGACCGAAACGGAATCGACAACCGTGCGAACCGTCCTCGCTCAACTCGCCACGACAGCCCGAATGTACGTGTCATCCGACCGTAGGGAAAGCACGATTCGACGGATCGCCGATGCAATGCTCGAACTCGCAGAGAATGCCGAGCCTGGCTCGGACCAGCAGTTCCAGTTCCTTCGGACGTTCGCCTCGATGGCAGACACTGCTGAGCACGCGGTTGCTCTTCGTGCGATTCGTGCAGGCGAACGGGTCATTGCTGGAATAACCGTCGACACCGATCTTTCCTGGGACCTACTCGAAGGCATGGTGTTGGCGCGTGGGGCGGGCGAGCTAGAAATCGCCGCGGCACTAGCCGATGACAACACCTCGAACGGCCAACAGGCTGCCGCTCGCCTGCGTGCAACAATTCCCACGGCAGAAGCGAAGCGGACAATCCTCGAAACAATGCGTGACGACGACACAATCGCGAACTCACTGTGCGATCACTACGCGCGCGGTTATACCCACGTCAACGACGCGTCGGTGTTCGACGGTCTCGATACTGCGTATTTTGACGCGATACAGAAAGTGTGGGATTCCCGCACATTTAAGATTGCCGAATATTTTGCGATTGGGCTGTACCCGGTGGGCATGGCGAACAAACACCTCGCAAAGACCACCCGCGCCTGGCTCGACAGCAACGAATCGGCTCCGGCGGCGCTCCGACGAATTGTCATCGAGGGTCTCGCGACGGTGGATCGCGCCATAGCGGCACAACGACGGGATGCCGAGGTCAATCGGTGACCAGTTGGACAGAAGTCACCGCGTTCCTCGGATCTAACGCAACGGTGTTTCGAATCCTCGCGATTCTGTTCGGGGCGGTGATCGTCCGGCTCATTGTCGTGATGACCATCAATCGTGTCATCGCTCGCGTTGTCGCCGATGACGTCATCTCGACCCCTCGCTCGTCCGCCAAAACCCACAACGCGCGGTTGACTCAGCGAACACAAACTCTGGGATCTGTACTTCGATCGTTTGCGAACTGGGTCGTCGGGGCGGTTGCCATCATCCTGATTCTCGGAGAGTTAGGGTTCGAGATCACTGCGATTGTTGCCAGCCTGGGCATCCTCGGAGCCGGAATCGCACTCGGCGCACAAGACATCATCCGTGACATTTTCAATGGAATGTTCATGGTCTTTGAAGACCAGCTGGGAGTCGGCGACAAAGTCGACCTCGGTGACGTCAAAGGAGTTGTCGAAGAAGTGACGATTCGCATCACCAAGGTTCGTGATACGAAGGGCGTTTTGTGGTTCGTGCGCAACGGTCAGATTCAACGCGTCGCCAACTTTGACCACAAACTTCGATGAGCGGAAGCTTTTTCGAGGACGTCGGCGGGCACGCGGCTTTTGATCGCATCGTTCGGCGGTTCTACGAGGGCATCAAAACTGACGATGTACTTCGACCGATGTACCCCGACGATTTGGACGGTGCCGTGTGGCGTCTCACCGCGTTCCTCGAACAGTACTGGGGTGGCCCGACCACCTATTCCGACGAACGCGGTCATCCCCGCCTGCGTGCACGGCACGCCGGCTTTCGTATCGACGATGCCGCGCGCGATCGCTGGCTGCTCCACATGACAACGGCTGTCGACTCGGAATCGCTGTCTCCGTTGCACCGCGAAACTCTCATGGACTATCTCGACCGCGCCGCGCACGCGATGGTCAACACGATGGGCGATGTGGATCGGGGCGACCGCCCGGGACTGTAGTTGTCAGTCCTCGTCGAGAATGACGGGAGTGTGCTTGGCGAGAATCTCTCCGCGAGTCGACGACAGACGGATCCACGGATTTTTTGTCGAGATGTCCATCACCTTGTCCCCGAAGAAGCCCAGCGTTTCTGCAGCGAGAGCAACACCGGCCGGTAAGCCGAGTGAGTCATTGATGGTCGCACCCCACACTTGCGATCGATACGAACGAACGACGTGTTCCTCTGCATTGTTCGGAACTTTACGCTTGATGATTTTCAGGCCCTCGCGGACAACCGCCTGCAGGTCGGCCGCGCCGATCTTGCCCAGGGTTTCCCATCCGGTTTGAGGAGGGAGTGGGATTTTCCAGCGCACGGATGGCGCTTGCACCGGCATTGTCACGACAAAACCCGTTTCGGATTCTTCCGCATTGTCGAACCGAGCCCGGAGCGAATCAATGGGGACAACAATGTCGAACTTTGCCTCGACCGCAAGCTCTGCACCACGCATTCCCAGAACGGTCGGCGTGGTGTCGTTGAGTCCCCGCGGCGCGAGAACCTGAACCCAGGCGACAACGAGGTTTCCCTTTGCTACCAATCGGACCGCAGAATTATCGATGAGT
>CALPQP020000106.1 GCA_943325745.2 Gulosibacter massiliensis | reverse complement strand
GTGACCGTCAACGAACCGTCTGTGGCGCACACCATCAACATCCTCAAGGGTCTTCGCGACCGCTACGAAGCGTTCCACAAGGTGTCAATTTCGGATGGCGCGCTGACGGCTGCCGCAACGCTTGCCGACCGGTACGTGCAAGACCGCTTCCTTCCCGACAAGGCGATCGACCTTATTGACGAAGCCGGCGCGCGTCTGCGTTTGTCGATTCTTTCGTCACCGCCGGAGCTGCGCGAATTCGACGACAAGATTGCTGTCGTTCGAGCCGAGAAGGAAAAGGCCATCGAGAACCAGGACTTCGAGGGCGCGGCCAAGTCGCGCGACGAAGAAAAGAAGTTGCTCGGTGAGCGCCTTCGACTCGAGAAGGAATGGCGCAAGGGTGACAAGGGTGAACTCGGAACCGTCGACGAAGGAATCATCGCCGAGGTTCTCGCTCAGGCGACCGGTATCCCTGTGTTCAAGCTGACCGAAGAGGAAAGCGCGCGCCTGCTCATGATGGAAAAGTCGCTGCACCAGCGTGTCATCGGCCAGGAAGAAGCCATCTCGGTTCTCTCCAAGACAATCCGACGCACGCGCGCCGGACTCAAGGACCCGAAGCGCCCTTCCGGATCGTTCATATTCGCCGGTCCGACCGGAGTGGGAAAGACGGAACTCGCCAAGGCGCTCGCCGAATTCCTGTTCGACGACGAGGACGCACTGATCGCGCTCGACATGTCGGAATACGGTGAAAAGCACACAGCATCGCGTCTGTTCGGTGCCCCTCCCGGGTACGTCGGGTTCGAAGAGGGCGGCCAACTCACCGAGCGCGTCCGTCGCAAGCCGTTCTCGGTCGTCCTGTTTGACGAAATCGAAAAGGCGCACCCCGACATCTTCAACTCGTTGTTACAGGTGCTCGAAGAAGGTCGTCTCACTGACGGCCAGGGACGCGT
Organism: Gulosibacter massiliensis; assembly: GCA_943325745.2. Lineage (GTDB taxonomy): Bacteria > Actinomycetota > Actinomycetes > Actinomycetales > Microbacteriaceae > MWH-TA3. Next base: position 2,941 of record CALPQP020000106.1, on the reverse strand, counting down.
GATCGACTTCAAGAACACCGTCATCATCATGACGACCAACCTCGGGACGAAAGACATCACGGGTGGTCCGGTGGGCTTTACGCTGCAGGGTGACTCTGATCAGACCTACAAGGCGATGCGATCGAAAGTCATCGAGGAACTCAAGAAGTACTTCAAGCCCGAGTTCCTCAACCGAGTCGACGAGACCATCGTCTTCCCGCAGTTGTCGCAGGACGAACTGCTGCAAATTGTCGACCTCTTCGTCCGTCGTCTGCGTGAGCGAATGCTTGACCGCGATATGACGCTCGATGTTACCGATGCCGCTCGTCGCCAGCTGCTCACGATTGGCTGGGACCCGATGCTCGGGGCCAGGCCACTTCGACGTGCGATTCAGCACGAGGTCGAAGACATGCTGTCGGAAAAAATCCTCAACGGGGAACTCTCCGTCGGTCAGCACGTCCTGATCGACTTCGCGAACGACGAGTTCACGGCGATGATGACGGGTTCGATCCTTCCCTCGGAAGAGCCCGCTGCGGGTCGCAAGTCGAAGCCGGCGAAGGTTCCCGCGGATTCGGAACTTGACCCCGCCGCGACCGACTCCGGAGAAAACGCGCCGTCGGAATAGGCGCCAGCCTAGACTGGCGTGGTCGCGATATCACCGAGTTCCGCGATTGGGCTCGCGTGAAGCCGAACACCCTGGGAAACGCGCGCATGCTCGCGGCACTGTAGGTTCGGCGCGTCACCCCAAACGACTGTTCGACGCGCGTACCCTCGAAATATGAACGCGTTTCTCGATCCCGCGGGACCCCTTCCCCCTTCGGTTTACTGGCGTCGCCGAGCGATTGTCCTCGTTCTCGCCATCTTGGTGTTCTCGGGAATCTGGACGCTTTTCACGGCATTCAACGCGGGCACAACCCCCACGCCCGTCGCGTCACAGACCCCTGAAGCTGTCATGGCGTGTAATTCGAAAAACATTTCGCTTCGCGCCGAAACGAACCAGGAATCCTACGCAGAAGGTGAGTTGCCGAAGTTTTCGATGACGATCACCAACGCGGGAACGACGGCGTGCACGCTCGAGGTTGGAACGGACAAGCAGAAGTACGTCATCATGAGCGGCTCTGACCTGATTTGGGATTCGACCGTGTGTCAGGTCTCACCACAACCGTTCAGCCAGATATTCGAGGCTGGCCAATCCCTGACGACGGACGCGGTGCGATGGGGTCGGGCACGCAGCGACAACTGTGACAGCGGAACACCAGCTGTTGGTGGCGGGGCGTCCTATCAACTGACGGTGTACGTGGGCGATCTTCAATCCACGGATGCGAAACAGTTCATGTTGTATTAGTCTCAGGAAGATGACCTTCCCATCAGGGCGATTGATCGCCGCGAGCTTGGCACTATTCTGCGCACCGTTGGGCGGCCTGATCGCACCGGCTGCTGCTGTTGACGGGCCGTCGCGAATCATTGGCGGGACGACGGCGGACATCGACGACGTTCCGTGGCAAGTGGGTCTAATTTCTCCACAGGGGAAACCATCAACCGTCTGGCAGGGTCAGTTCTGTGGCGGTTCCATCATCAACGAACGCTGGGTGATAACGGCAGCGCACTGCCTCTATGATTTCAAGCAAAAGAAGTTGCTAGTTTTCGCGGGCAACGACGACCTCGGAGTTTCAATGGGCACCGATGTTTATAGCGCGGCTGCCTGGAAGATGCACCCCGATTACTCTTCTGGGCCCGCGAGAGATGTTTGGTACAACGACATCGCACTCGTGAGTTTGAAGTCGCCGCTCAACTTCGCTGACCCGGGGATTGAGCCGATCGCGCTCCCCACGCGCATCGACCCTGCGGATGCGCCCGCTGTGGGAGACTCCATCGGTGTTTCGGGCTGGGGCGCGACATCGTCGAACGAAAGCAACCCCGGTTATCCCTACCTCCTTCAAAACACGACGCTCAATGTGATTTCGAACGGTGCACCCACTAGCTGCGGCGCCTACTCGGCGTCAGACTGGAATAGCCTCTACGAAACATGCATCGGTTTCACCGGTGGCGGCAAAGACACCTGTTGGGGAGACTCGGGAGGCCCGTACGTCGCCGAAATCGACGCGGACGGCGACGGCAACACCGAGCCGACGCTCATCGGGGTCACCTCATGGGGAAACGGATGCGCCGAAGCGAGTTATCCTGGGCTCGCTACTCGCGCCACCTCCTACCTCGACTGGATCGTGCCGCGTTCACCTAGTTTCACTACAACCGTTACTGGATCGAATACTGTCGTCACGTGGAGTGCATTGAGCAACCAGTTTCTCTCCTATCCCGTGTCCGGTTACCGGATCGAGTACTCTCTTGACGCTGGAGCAACCTGGACGCTGGGCGGAACGGTGACCGCCAACACGCGGTCTCTGATTGTCACGGGCGTGACTACTGCCCAGTGGCGACTCGCTGCCCTCAATGCTGTCAACTCCTCAGGTGGCCCCTATCTGTGGTCGGGTGATATCGATGTCGACACGGCACGACTCGGAGCCGTGCCGGGCGCCCCACAGTCATTCAGCCTCCTCTCTCAATCTCGACGCGGGTTCAACTTTGAGTGGGCACAGCCGAGCTCGGTCCACAGTTCGGCGATCTGGGATTACCGCATCTATCAGCAGCGCGGAGCTGCCGCTCCTCGTCTGGCAGAGTCTGGTCGCTCCCAATGGCCCGCCGCCACCGTCAGTTCCAAGTTCGGATCGGGAACGTACTGGGTTGTCGCGGTGAACAACTTCGGCGAATCGGTCGCATCCAACACGGTTATCGTTCCCTAACAGCGAAATTTCGCGAGGAATATTCGTCGCTAACCGAATGTTTCGAACTTTTGTCAGATTCACGGCGCGTCGTAATCGTTCCGTGTCCCACCTCGGTGGCAGACTGACGTTCCCGCACCGCCGCGGAATCGTTCCGTCCTCTTTATCGACGGCTCGATCAGTCG
>CALPQP020000105.1 GCA_943325745.2 Gulosibacter massiliensis | reverse complement strand
GTCACTTCTTCATCGAATCGAAATGGTCATCAACGTATTGGACGCGCTGACCATCGGAATCTTCGGCGTGATCGGAACGACCAAGGCTCTCGCATTCGGACTCCCCGTCGTTCCCGCGCTGTTCATCGGTGTCGCGGCCGCGGTTGGTGGGTCAATCCTTCGCGACATGCTTCTCGCGCTGCCCATGCAACTCATGCAGGTTGGGTCGCTCTACGCCGTGGCCGCTGGACTGGGTGGAGCAACCGTCATTGTCCTGCTCTCAATCGGTCAGTCGGTCACCGTGGCGGGATTCGCCGGGGTCGGGGTCACGACCGCCATCCGGATGCTCTCGGTCATTCTTGGATGGAAACTCCCGGCGCAGCGCGGTGTCCCAACCGTGACGTCGGTGATTCGGACTATTCGCAAGAAGCGCTAGCGACTCGTCTCAGTTCGCGAAATAAGCGTCCCAAAAGTCGTTCACCGCCTGGGTGAGTGTGGCGTTGGGTTGGCCGTAGGTCAGAGTGGTGGTGGATCCCAGGTCCACATCGTCGACCAACGTGAAGAGATTATTGGTCACGGTGTAGACGAGGTTTCGAACGCTACCGTCTTCCATCACCTGGGCGGTAATGTACGTGCCGTTTGTGGCGTCGAACGCGATGTCAATGGGCCAGTCCGGCGAATATTCCGGAATCACCTGGGCCGATCCGTTCTCGTCCAGAGTCATAAAAAGGAAATCCGCTTCACACGCAAAGAATTCGTTGTACTCCACCATCTCGGTGTCCCCGTTCGGCGCGATGGCGGCCAACGAGTTCTCGCCCGCTTGCTCAAATGTGAGTCGCACTTTAACCCTCCCGACGTCGGGTCCGGCAATATCCTCTTCAACCAAACCCGTGTAGGCCTCTTGACAACTGTTGTCGGCGACCTGAGCGAATGCGTCCCAGGCGTCTTCGGGTGTCATCGTGATCGTGGACTGGGATGGTGTTGGTGTTGGTGTTGGTGTTGGTGTTGCTGTTGGGACTTGGTTGGATTGTGGGCTAACGACGGGTTGAGCACACGCCGACAGCGCGAGTGAAACGAAAAGCGTCAGCACAACAGACCGTGATGATCGGTGCAAAATTGCAACCCCTTTCCAGTAGACAAAATGATGACCGTAAGTATAGTTTCGCTCGTGCTGTTCAGTCGCCGAAGTCGAACCGGTCGACGCATGTGCGTCTCGCTTTACCCCGTGGCAGCAGGCCCCGGTGGCGTCGCGGTCATCATGCTCCTCTCGATCGGACAACCGGTCACCGTCGCGGGATTCGCCGGAGTCGGAGTCACGACCGCAATTCGCATGCTCTCGGTCATTCTTGGATGGAAACTCCCGGCGCAGCGCGGAGTACCGACTGTCACCTCAGTGATTCGGACTATTCGGAATAAACCGAAACGAAAGTAGGTTCCCTCGCGAGTCGGCAACGGACGAACCGGATTTAGTCAAACACCCTGTTTTTTAGGACCTTACGTGCGGTGACTGCCGCTAGTCGGCCAAAAACCTCTCTACTGCGATTATGAGAATGTTAATCTCTGCCTCGGTGAGGTTTCCATAACTGACGGTGCGCGTGGCTAGGTCTTCAGACCCTAAGTCCTGCACCGACGAGATCTTTCCGTCGAAGGTTTGATAACCAAGGCGAGACTCGCCAAAATCTCCAAAATCTTGAAAGGTCTCAAATCGTTGCAATTCATCATTGAATACGACTTCTAAATCACTCTCTTGGCCGCCTTCTTCTGCCAGGTCGTAGGTGATTGAGGCCCCACAGGCAGCAAAGGCATCTATTTCCCAGATCAACTCGTATGTGTCGTCAGGTTGAAAATAAGCCGCGCTGAAGTCTTTGTAGGCATCCGCCTTGGGCACCATCACCAACGTGAAACCGTCGGGTTCCACAGACTTTTCCAGTGTTCCCTGTTCGAGTGCGGCCTCACAACTGGCCCTCGCGATGGTCTTGAACTGTGTTTCCGCTTCCTGAACGGTCATTGCCGGAATTGCCGGCTGGCTTGGGTCAGTCGTTGGCTGGTTAATTGCCGAACAGCCCGCCGAAACAAGCACCAATGCGCAGAAAACTGCGGATGAAACCACCTTTCGTGTTGTCAATTCAAACCCCTGCGTGACACTTTAGACGGCTGCCCTTGCACGAACGGATCGGTTAACCGCCGACACACTCGCCTTGAGTGACGCGGTCGAGATGTCCCCGTCGATGCCCACTCCCCAGAGGGTTTGGCCGTCGACCTCGAGCTCGACGTAGGCCGCCGCGAGCGCGTCACCGGATGCGCTGAGAGCGTGCTCGACGTAGTCAAAGAGTCGAATCTCGTGGCCCTGACCAGCCATGACTGACAGGAATGCCGCAACGGGACCGTTTCCGACGGACTGAAGCGAGTCCGTCGATTCACCGACGCGAAGATTCACGTCGAGAGTGACCTCACCGGACATGTCGGATGCGGTTCGGGTACCCATGAGTTCGTAGCGCCCCCACTTGTCGTCTTCGGCGGCGGACGGCAGGTATTCGTCCATGAAAATGGCCCAAATCTCGTCACTCGAGACCTCGCCGCCCTCGGTATCCGTCTTTCCTTGAACCACGCCAGAAAATTCGATCTGCAGCTTGCGCGGAAGGTCGAGGTTATGGTCAGCCTTCAACAGGTAGGCGACACCGCCCTTGCCCGATTGCGAATTGACGCGGATGACGGCCTCATACGAACGACCGACGTCCTTGGGGTCGATCGGCAGATACGGAACAGCCCATTCGATGTCGTTGACCGTCTTGCCCTCGGCGGCTGCCTGAGCTTCCATCGCTTCGAAGCCCTTTTTGATGGCATCTTGGTGTGAGCCAGAGAACGCCGTGTACACCAGGTCGCCAGCCCACGGGCTGCGCTCGTGGACCTTCAATTGGTTGCAGTACTCGGCGGTGCGACGGATTTCGTCGAGGTTCGAAAAGTCAATCTGCGGGTCAATCCCCTGCGTGAACAGGTCCAGTCCCAACGCGACGAGGTCGACGTTTCCGGTGCGTTCGCCGTTTCCGAACAGGCATCCTTCGATGCGGTCGGCCCCGGCCATGTAGCCCAACTCGGCGGCGGCAATCGCGGTTCCACGGTCGTTGTGCGGGTGCAAGGACAGGATGACGTTCTCGCGATGATTGAGGTGGCGGCTCATCCACTCGATGCTGTCAGCGTAAACGTTGGGTGACGCCATCTCGACGGTCGCGGGCAAATTGATGATGACCTTGCGGTCGGGCGTCGGCTCGAAAACCTCGAGCACTTGGTTGCACACGTCGACGGCGAATTCGAGTTCCGTCCCGGTGTACGACTCGGGCGAGTATTCGTAGAAGACATTAGTTCCGGGCACTTCGCTTTCGAGTGACCGGCAGATGCGCGCGCCCTCGAGCGCGATGTCGATGATGCCCTGCTTGTCGGTCTTGAACACGACGTCGCGCTGCAGAACACTCGTGGAGTTATAAAGGTGAACAATCGCGTTCTTGGCCCCGCGAATAGATTCGTAGGTGCGGCGAATGAGGTGCTCGCGCGCCTGTGTCAAGACTTGAATCGTCACGTCGTCGGGAATGAGCCCTTCCTCGATTATCGTGCGCACGAAGTCGAAGTCGGTCTGCGACGCCGATGGGAACCCCACCTCGATTTCCTTGTAGCCCATCGACACGAGCCGGTCGAACATCACACGTTTGCGCTCTGGGCTCATCGGGTCAATCAGGGCTTGATTGCCGTCACGCAAGTCAACGGCGCACCAGCGGGGTGCGGTCGTGATGCGTTTGGTCGGCCACGTGCGGTCGGGCAGGTCCACGGCGAAAACCTCGTGGTACGGGCGGTAACGATGCACGGGCATCGACGTCGGTTGCTGGTTGTTCTTCACGGTTTCTCCTCAAGT
>CALPQP020000104.1 GCA_943325745.2 Gulosibacter massiliensis | reverse complement strand
GTGGCAATGGCCCGGCCGATTCCCGACGCGCCGCCGATGACGAGGGAGACGGTCACGGGTGAACCTCACAACCAATCTGGGATGCGATCGAGGTCGCGATTTCTTCGTCGATTGCAGCCTTGGTGCCCGAAACCCCAATTGCTCCGACCAACTTCCCGCCCACAAATAGCGGAACGCCACCAGCGATGACGGTGACTTTGCCACCGAGTGTGAGTGCGATTCCCCAATCCGGATTGCCCGGTGTCGATGATTCGGCCCACGCGCTCGTGGGATTCTGAAACGCCACCGCCGTGTAGGCCTTGTCCTGTGCAAGTTGAAAGGAGCCGAGTTGAGCCCCGTCGGTTCGATAACTGAGGACGATGTTTCCTCCGGCATCCGCGATCGCGAACGATAGCGCGAGCCCCCTCGTGGCGCATTCTGTCCGGAAAAGGGCGAGCGCGGCGACGGCAGACTCGTTATTGATCGAGTCGGCCGGCACCGTTATCGACATCTCTGGACCTATCCGATCCGCGCCATGACGGCGCCGACTTCGACGGTGTCGCCGGCCGCTGCGAGGAGCTCGAGAACGGTACCCGCCCCGGGTGACTCGACGGTGGCATCCACCTTGTCGGTTTCAACTGTTGCGAGCGGTTGACCCTCGGTCACCGCGTCACCCACAGTCACCAGCCATTCGGCGACAACCGCGTCCTGCATCGACATTCCCCATTTAGGTAAAACAACGTCCATGTGTGTGCTCCTCTTCGGATCAGTGGTGTATCAGGCCAGAGTCAGGCGGATTGCGGAATCGATATCGGAATCGCTGATGAGCGCTCGCTCTTCAAGCGGGGGAGAGAAGGGAACAGGAACGTTTTCCCATGCCACGCGTTGCGGCGCAGCCTTGAGTAGATCGAAGCCCTTCTCAGAGACGCTCGCCACAATTTCACTCGCGGCCGAACAGGTAAGCCGCGCATTGTCGACAACGACTAGTCGACCGGTGCGCGCAACCGATTCGAGGATGAGGTCCATGTCGAGCGGAACCAGGGTCCGAGGGTCGACAACCTCGACCGAGATTCCTTCCGCCTCTAATTTGTTCGCGACGCGAAGTGCCTTGGGAACAGCGGCTCCAATGGCAACAACGGTGACGTCTTTTCCGGCTCGTTTGATGTCACCGACACCGAGCGGAATCGAATATGTTTCCTCGGGCACGGGCCCGCGCACACCACCCAAAACGAAGTCCTGCAGGTAAACGACGGGATTGTCGTCTCGAATCGCCGATACCATCAATCCCTTGGCGTCGTAGGGGGTCGAGGGCATAACAATCTTGAGACCAGCGACATTCATGAGCATCGGGTGAGGATTTTCTGAGTGTTGTGCAGCGGCTGATCCGCTGGGACCCGTCGCCGTGAAGTACACGATGGGGAGGTTAACTTGCCCTCCCGACATGTACCGTAGTTTCGCGGCTTGGTCGGCGAGTTGGTCCATGGCGACATAGAAAAATGACCCGACCATGAGGTCGACGACTGGCCGCAACCCCACCGCCGCGGCACCAACGCACATTCCGACGAAGGTCGCCTCGGAAATTGGGGTGTTTCGCACGCGCATCGGACCGAAGTCCTCCACTAGTCCGCGGGTCGCTCCAATCACGGAACGACCGACGTCTTCGCCGATGATGACGACATTCTCGTCTTCGCCGAGCATCGCGCGCAATCCTTCGCGCATCGCTTCGATGAAATAGACGTTGCGTTCTTCGGTAACGGTCTTCGCGGCCATTATGCACGCTCCTTGCTCGGCGCAAACAGGTGATCGAGTGCTTCTTCGGCATCGGGGAACGGGCTGTTTTCGGCGAATTCCACGGCCGCCTCAATTTGCGCTTGTTCGTCGGAGTCAATCGCTGCCCATTCGTCGCGAGATAACCATTCGTTCTCGACGAGCCGCTCGCCGAAGGCGAGGATGGGATCACGTTCGCGCCACGCCGCTTGTTCCTCGTCGGGGCGATACGCTCCAGCAAACGCTTCTTCACCCTCGTTGTGCCCATTCCATCGATAGCTCTTCGCCTCGATGAGTGTTGGTCCCTCCCCTTTTCGGGCACGTTCGACGGCGCGCTCGACTGCAAATCTCATCGCGACGACATCATTTCCATCGACAGCTTCGCCGGGTATACCCATCGGCGCGGCGCGGTCAACGATGTTGCCCGCCGTCAGTTCACTCGTGGGAGTCCATTCGGTGTATCCGTTGTTTTCGCAAACGAAAATGACGGGGAGTCCCCAGACGCTTGCGATGTTCATCGACTCGAAAAATACTCCCTGGTTCGATGCACCATCACCAAAGAAGACGATCGTCACGTTGTCTCGGCCGAGGTGACGATCCGCCCAGGCACTTCCCGTGCCAATTGGAATCCCACCACCGACGATGCCATTTGTTCCGATGATGCCGAGCTCGAAACTCACGATGTGCATCGAACCGCCTTTGCCGCGGCAATACCCGTCAACGCGTCCAAACAGCTCGGCCATCATTCGATCGACCCGCGCGCCCTTAGCAATGAGGTGTCCGTGACCGCGATGGGTAGAGGTGATTCGGTCGTCCGTTCGAAGCGCGGAACACGCGCCGACGGCGATAGCTTCTTCCCCGGTATAGAGGTGAACGAAGCCGGGAAGCTTGCCGCGCTTAAACAGAACGGAGAGTTTTTCTTCAAATCGACGAATCCGAATCATGTTGCGCAGCATCATGATTGCGTCATCTTGTGACAGGTCTTTGAGCGCTGACGTCGTTGTCATATAGGGGCACACTTTCCCAATTGTTGAGTGATTACCGAGTCAATAACCGGCGACTCTGCAATAGTGTATACAGTATACGAACCACCGAACAAAAGGTCAAGAGTTGCGAATAGACGCTTTTGTCTGAACACTTTAGATACACCGGGTTGCGGTCGAAGGCGAGGTGAAGTTGAGTCGGTCCACCTCCATCGCGTGCGCCACCGCGAACCAACTTGCCACGGACGCAGCGCTCGAAATCAGCCGCGCCGGCGGTAGCGCAGTGGACAGCGCGATGGCTGCGCACGCCGTTATTTGCGTCACGATGCCGTATGCGGCAGGACTCGGCGGCGATCTGATGATGTTGGTTGACGATGGGAACCGTGCGTCTGCGGTGACGGGTTCCGGGCGGTCCGCACTCGTTCCGAACCAGTCGTCCGATGCGGGAGCAAGCGTCACGGTGCCGGGTTTGGTGTCAGGTTGGGACATCGCTCACGAGTCATGGGGTCGGCTCGATCCTGCTAACATCCTCGAGCCAGCAATCCGTTTGGCACGAGACGGCTTCCGTGTCGACGACGCACTGGCCGGTGCGGTCGCCAGCCAACGCCCACGACTCGAATCGCACGGAGCAGCAGAGTGGGCGCTGTTGGGCTGCACCGCGGGCGAAACCTGGCGACAACCCGAACTTGCGCGTCTCTTGGAATCACTGGCAACAGACGGCTTCGAATCGTTCTACCGTGGTTCGATAGCTACGGCGATTGTGGCCGCCGCTGCCCGCCACGGATCGACGTTGAGCATGAGTGATTTCGCCGAACATCATGCATCCATGTCAGAGCCGATCACCACCCCGTGGGGAACCGGCACACTGTCGGTTCAACCCCCGCCATCGCAAGGAGTCCTGTTGTCACTCGCGGCGACGTGGGCGGATCGACACGTCGACCTGATCTCCGAAAATCCCTCGGCACGGCAACACCTCCTTGTTGAGGCGACGGAAAGTAGTTTTGAATTTCGAAGCGACGTCATTGCGTCGGGCGAATCACTTCTCGAAGTCGAACTTGAGGTTGATTCGAACGTTGCGCGCCGCCGCGGAGGGCCACGAGGATATGTTCATACTGCGGGTGTTGCCATCGCGACCACCGACACTGTCGTCTCCTCACTCGTCTCG
>CALPQP020000103.1 GCA_943325745.2 Gulosibacter massiliensis | reverse complement strand
GACGGTGTCACCCTTTTTGATGTTCTGCATGGAACTAAATCACCTCCGGTGCCAACGACACAATCTTCATGAACTTCTTTTCACGGAGTTCGCGTCCGACGGGCCCGAAGATACGGGTTCCGCGCGGCTCGCCTTCCTTGCTCTTGATAAGGACTGCTGCGTTCTCGTCAAACTTGATGTAGGAACCGTCGGCACGACGAGTTTCCTTCACGGTACGAACGATGACGGCCTTGACGACCTCGCCCTTTTTGACGTTTCCGCCGGGGATGGCGTCTTTGACGGTCGCAACGATGATGTCGCCAATACCCGCGTAACGACGGGTTGAGCCACCGAGCACGCGAATCGTGAGCAGCATCTTGGCGCCGGTGTTGTCAGCGACCTTAAGTCGGGATTCCTGTTGAAGCATGTTGTTCTCCTAGTACGAGAGGCGAATTACTTCGCCTTCTCCACGATCTCGACAAGTCGCCAGTTCTTCGTGGCGGACAGCGGGCGGGTCTCGGCGATGATCACGAAGTCGCCGATGCCGGCGGTGTTGTTCTCATCGTGTGCCTTGACTTTGGACGAGCGGCTCATGACCTTGCCATACAGCGGGTGCTTGATGCGCGACTCGATCTTGACGGTGATGGTCTTGTCCATCTTGTCGCTGACGACGAGTCCACGACGAACCTTGCGGTACGGGCGGGCTTCTGCGGTAGCAGCCTTGTTCTCGGTTGCCATTACTTGGTCTCCTCAGCAGTGTCGTCTTTGGTTTCCGCGACGGCCTTGGTCTTGGCTTTCGGTGCTGCCTTGGCGGCTTTCACCACCGCGACCTCAACCTTGCGGAATCCGAGTTCGCGTTCGCGAATGATGGTGTAAATCCGGGCGATGTCGCGCTTGACGGCACGAACACGTCCGTGGCTCTCGAGCTGACCGGTCGCCGACTGGAAACGAAGGTTGAAGAGTTCTTCCTTCGCCTTCTTGAGCTCCGCGACGAGGAGCTCGTCCTCGAACGTGTCGAGGTCAGCGGGCCTCAGGGTCTTTGTTCCGACAGACATTAGGCGTCTCCCTCTTCACGCTTGATGATGCGCGCCTTGAGCGGCAACTTGTGGATGGCACGGGTCATGGCTTCACGAGCGAGTTCCTCGGAAACACCGGCGACCTCGAAGAGCACTCGACCCGGCTTGACGTTGGCAATCCACCACTCGGGCGAACCCTTACCGGAACCCATTCGGGTTTCCGCAGGCTTCTTGGTGAGCGGGCGGTCGGGGTAGATGTTGATCCACACCTTTCCACCACGCTTGATGTGACGCGTCATGGCGATACGAGCCGACTCAATCTGACGGTTCGTAACGTACGCGGGCGTGATCGCCTGGATACCGAACTCACCAAACGTGACCTTCGTACCACCGGTCGCGGCACCCGTGCGCTTGGGGTGGTGCTGCTTGCGGTGCTTGACTTTACGGGGGATAAGCATGGGTTACGCCTCAGTTCCTGCGGTAGCGGCCGGAGCCTCGGTGCCACGCGGTGCAGCGCCACGACGAGGGCCACCACGGTTTCCATCGCGTCCACCACGGGCCATCTTCTGGGCAGCCTGTTCGCGCGCGAGATCTTTGTCGGTGATGTCACCCTTGTAAATCCAGACCTTCACACCGATGCGGCCAAAGGTCGTGCGGGCCTCGTAGAAGCCGTAGTCGATGTTGGCACGCAGAGTGTGGAGAGGAACACGTCCCTCACGGTAGAACTCGGAGCGCGACATTTCCGCACCACCGAGACGACCAGAAACCTGGATTCGAACGCCCTTAGCGCCTGCGCGCTGGGCTCCCTGGAGTCCCTTGCGCATCGCGCGGCGGAACGCCACACGCGCACCGAGCTGCTCGGCGATACCCTGAGCGACGAGCTGAGCGTCGGCCTCGGGGTTGAGCGCTTCAACAATGTTGATGATGACAACCTTGCCGGTCATCGCGAACGCGTCTTCACGAAGACGGTCAAGACCGGTGCCTTGGCGACCGATGGCAACACCGGGACGAGCGACGTGGACGTCAACCGTGACACGGTCACGGGTACGACGAACGACCATGTGCGAAACGCCGGAACGGTCAAGTTTTTCCTGGAGGAAACGGCGCAACATGATGTCCTCGGCGACGTAGTCCGAATACCGCTCTCCGGGCTTGCTCGAGTCCGAGAACCATTGCGAGCGGTGGTCCGTCGTGATTCCGAGGCGGAATCCGTAGGGGTGTACTTTCTGACCCATTTCTACTTACCTGCCTTCGCGGTCGGGGCCTTCGCGGCGGCCTTAGGGGCTGCCTTCGCGGTTGGAGCCTTGTCGGCGGCCTTAGGGGCTGCCTTTGCGGTCGGGGCCTTCTCGGCGGCCTGAGGGGCCGTCTTCTTTGCCGGCGCAGCCGAAACCTCGGCTTCGGGGGTGCTGAGCACAACGGTGATGTGGCTCGTGCGCTTGAGGATCTGGAACGCGCGACCCTGTGCACGAGGCTGGAAGCGCTTCATCGTGGGTCCTTCGTCAACGAAAATCTTTTCGATGACGAGTTCGGCCTCGTTGATGGCTTCGTTGGTCTTGTCGGCGGTAACGCGAGCGTTAGCAACAGCCGAGGCAACGAGCTTGAAAACCGGCTCCGATGCACCCTGCGGGGCAAACTTGAGGATCGCGAGTGCTTCCTCAACGTGCTTGCCACGGACCATGTCGATGACTCGACGGGCCTTCTGCGGGGTGACGCGGATGTTCTTGAGTTTGGCGATGGATTCAACCATGATGTGTACCTTCTCGCCGCTTAGCGGCGACGACCCTTCTTGTCATCCTTCACGTGTGAACGGAAAGTACGGGTGGGTGCGAATTCGCCGAGTTTGTGACCGACCATCGTCTCGGTGACGAACACCGGGACGTGCTTGCGGCCGTCGTGAACGGCGATCGTGTGACCGAGCATGGCGGGGACGATCATCGATCGACGTGACCAGGTGCGGATAACGTTCTTGGTTCCGGCGTCGTTCTGAGCAACCACCTTGCGGAAAAGGTGGTCATCGACGAAGGGACCCTTCTTGAGACTACGAGGCATTCCGGGCTCCTACTAACGCTTCTTACCGACAGTGCGGCGACGGACAATGAGCTTGTTGCTTTCCTTCTTCGGACGACGCGTGCGTCCTTCAGACTGACCCCACGGGCTGACGGGGTGACGACCACCAGAGGTCTTACCCTCACCACCACCGTGCGGGTGGTCAACCGGGTTCATCGCAACACCACGAACGGTTGGGCGAACGCCCTTCCAACGCATGCGGCCGGCCTTACCCCAGTTGATGTTCGACTGTTCGGCATTTCCGACTTCACCGACGGTTGCGCGGCAGCGCGCGTCGACGTTGCGGATTTCACCCGATGGCAAACGCAGCTGTGCGTAGGGGCCGTCCTTGGCGACGAGACGCACCGAGGCACCTGCCGAACGAGCCATCTTTGCTCCTCCACCTGGGCGGAGCTCGATCGCGTGGATAACGGTTCCGACCGGAATGTTACGAAGAGGCAGGTTGTTGCCTGGCTTGATGTCCGCCGAGGGACCCGACTCAATGATGTCGCCTTGGCTGAGCTTGTTCGGCGCGAGAATGTAGCGCTTGGTGCCATCCACGAAGTGAAGAAGAGCGATGCGCGCGGTGCGGTTGGGGTCGTACTCGATGTGAGCGACCTTGGCGTTCACGCCATCCTTGTCGTTACGACGGAAGTCGATGAGACGGTACTGACGCTTGTGTCCACCACCGATGTGACGCGTGGTGATTCGACCAGCGTTGTTACGACCACCGGTCTTGGGAAGCGGCTGAAGCAGCGACTTCTCGGGGGTCGAGCGCGTGATTTCGGCGAAGTCCGATACCGACGAACCACGACGTCCGGGGGTAGTGGGCTTGTATTTGCGAATAGCCATGTTCTAGTCCTTATCCCTATCCGACAGCCGTGAAG
>CALPQP020000102.1 GCA_943325745.2 Gulosibacter massiliensis | reverse complement strand
TTTCTGTACCACGTGATTGGAAACGAAACCGGTGAGTGGAACATTCCCGTGGGCGGGATGGGTGCAGTCACGGGTTCGATGGCGGAGCGTGCGCGGGAACTCGGGGCCGACCTGAAGGCTGGGTGCGAGGTGCTGTCCATCGGAGATTTGCAGGGCGGTACCGCAGCAGATAGTCCGGTTCGAACCATCACCTACCGCCAGGACGGGCACACCCGCTCGGTGTCCGCGCGATTCGTGCTCGCCAATGTTGCCCGGCCGGTTCTCGAATCACTGCGCGGACGACCCTCGGCTCACACCATCGAAGGCGCTCAGGTGAAAGTCAACTTGTTGCTTCAGCGGTTGCCGAGACTGAAATCAGACACCGATCCCGTCGCCGCTTTCGGCGGAACCTTCCACATCAACGAAGGCTTCGAGCAATTGCAAGTGGCGTTCGAACAGGCGACGCGAGGTGAGATTCCCAACCCGCTGCCGTGCGAGATTTATTGCCATTCGATTACCGACCCGACCATCCTCGGCGAAGCCCTCCGCGAATCGGGTGCCCAGACTCTCACCGTCTTCGCGCTTCAGACACCTCATTCGCTGGTGCGCGACAACGACAACGACGTGATGCGTCAGAAACTCGAAGACGCGGTCATCGATTCCATCAATTCGGTGCTGTCGGAAGACATCCGCGATCTGTTGTTGGTCGACGCACACGGCAAACCCTGCATCGAAACCAAAACAACACTCGATCTCGAGCACGCTCTCGGGTTGCCGGGCGGGAACATCTTCCATGCGCCACTCAGTTGGCCGTTCGTCTCGGACGACTCGCCCCTCTCGACACCAGCCGAACGCTGGGGTGTCGCCACGCTCGAGCCGGGCATCTTCTTCTGTGGATCAACCGCGAGGCGTGGAGGCGCAGTCAGTGGAATCGCAGGACACAATGCTGCGATGGCGGTTCTCGAATCTGACTAGCGTCACGATGTTGGTCTAATTGCTCGAACCGCACCAGTTGGGAAGGAAACCGTTCACCCCGCGGTTGGATGTGCCGTCGTCAACCCGAACGAAAAAGATCGAGGTTGCGCTGTATCCGGACTCGACGGGATACTCGTCGGGCACGCCTTCGCCCGAAATGACCTCGACGGCAAGGAACTCGCCATTCGGTGAGAGGCAGAAATTTCTGACTCGGCTTCCGGCAGAGGTCGTCCTGAACAGTTCTCTGCTGCCGTCTGGGTCGGTCAGCACAAGCACCGAAGCGCTTGGAGCGCCGGGCGTATACGTGGAGTTGAGCAACACGTAACTGTCAGCCGACAGCAGTTCGAGTTTGCCCGGGTAATAGTCGGGCATGGTCTGCGGTATCGGCAGATTGAGTGTTGTCGTGGTTCCCGCCGACAGATCGATGACAGACCCGCTCTCTGGGTCGGCCACCACCAGTTTCAACGTGCCCGGGATGAAGCCGCGCATCTCGGCGTGCCCACCGAGTGGAGTGGGATCCCCACCCTCGAGCCCATCAATCAAATACAGCTGGAGGTCTTCGTCTTGCACGACGACAGAGGTGGTTCCGGGCACGAACATCCAGTCCATGACCGCGAGAGGCTTCTGTGCGAATCCGGTCACGGCAGCAGGAATTCCCGAGCTCGCGCTCAGGTCGTAAAGGAACAGCCTGTTGCGCAGACCATTTTTGTCACCGGACCCGTCATCGAGGATGTAACCGAAGAGGTCGCCAGTGTCGGCGGCGTGTAATTCCTCGATAGTGCGTGCACCGGCAAGATCGATGTCGATCTGAGTTCCGGCGATTGGCGAGGTGACAATCAACGACGGAACGTCGTTCGGGTCCAGAGCAATCACACCGAGTTGATCCCGGAGCACGACATAACTTTGAATTCGGGGGGATTCAAACGCCACTTCTTGTGCGGCAATTCCCGAGAGCGTGTTGAGCAAAATCTTGTCAGGTGGGTCCTGGCTGTTTGCATCGTGACGAGTGTCTCGGAGGAGTGAATAAACATCGACATCCCCGGTCGCAAAGGTGTATTCAATTCGTCCCGCAAAGCCAGTTGCTGCGCTGTGCGCCTCGACCGAGGCGTTATAGGTGGTGTTGTAGTCAAGCATGCGGGTGAACCGAATCGTGACGGTGTTCTGATCAACGGTGGCCTCAATAGGTGCGTCGGGAGAAATGCTCACTCGGACCGGACTGCTGTCGGACAGCGGCTGGTTGAGATGAAGAATCAGACGTTGACCGTCGCGGCTGGTCAGGGCGTTCGGGTTCACTTCGGCAGAAATGAGGCGGGGTCCTTGTGCCGCGTTAGCCATACCCAGACCGCCGGCGATCACCGCGAGGACCAGTATCAAACCCCCGCTGATCCGGCCAAAGCGTTTTCGTTGGTCTGGACGCACCCTCAACGGGAAGGAATCAGTAGACATAAGGCTGAGCAGGCCGATCGGTGGAACTGATGTCGGAGGGCGAGAGCACGATCGCCTGAAGACTGCTGGAACTGGGATTGGGGACAAACGCGCCAGTCACACTCACCCATTCGTCGACCGTGAACTGGTCCTGCCAGTCGGGCAGATACACCGGAACGCCAACCGGCTGCGCATCGACGGCGCAGCAGGTGATGATGAAACGCGCGACATAAAAGACGTTGGTGGGGTCGTCGGGATCAGGGGTCACGAACCCGACAAGTGTCGGCGATTTTCCAGCCAGGGATATCTCGTCGGCCCCCTGCCGCAACAGTCCGGCCCAGTCTTTGACGGTCAACACACTGTCGTCTCCGCCAACCAGCGTGATCGCGTCGCTTTGGACGGACGTCGTCGCGGAACCGTTGATGTCGCGTTGCGACACGGTCGCGGTGGTCAGCGTCGTGGGGGGCAGGGCGAGCATTCCGGCGGCGGTCAAGGAAAGCAGCACAATGTTGGCGGGCACCCACACCCACGCGCCACGAGGGGGCGTCTCGTGTTGTTGTTGCCCGCTACCGGCTGGCGGCGGGAGGACAAATGCCAGCAGAACGAACACGCCGGCGATGACCGCCATGATGACCGTGAAGATGAAATAGCGCGGATGGATGTAAAGACCGAGTTGGTCGGTGAAGGCAAGCCAGATAACGGCGACGATGCCGATGAGACTCAGCAAGACTCCGCGCCAACGGTGAAGAAATCGACTAGCCAATGAGGTTCACCCCGAATCCAAGAATCATGCAGCACAAGCCGACGACGGCCGTCAATCGGACCAGTGTGGCGGATGTGAAGGTGGTTCGCAGCAGGACGAGCATTTTCAGGTCGACCATCGCGCCGAAGGTGAGGAAGGCGACGATGCTTCCCGGCATGAACGTCGAGCCAAACGAGAGGATAAAAAAGGCATCGACGTTGGAGCAAATCGCGATGATGAACGCAAGCCCCATCAAGGCGAGCACCGACCAAATCGGGTTGGATCCCAAGGCAATCAGGATGTCGCGCGAGATGCCCACTTGAATAGCGCCGGCAACGGCAGAGCCGACGACGAGGGCGGGAAGCATCGCACTGGTTTCCTCGGCAAACCCCCTGACACTTCGTCCTAGTTTGCCTCCCGACTCAGATTCGCCGTGATGGGACTGGCAGTGCGCCTCGAAGCGTGGAGTCAGGAGCTCTGGCTGACGCGGGTGCTTGCTGAAAACCCAGCCCACCAGATTGGCGATAACGAATCCACCGATGATTCGTCCAGCAAGAATTCCGTTGTCCCAGCCGAACGCTTGATAGGTGGTGATGATTGTCACGGGATTCAAAATGGGTGCGGCCAACAAAAACGTCATCGATTCAGAAACGGTGAGTCCGCGCAAAATCAGTCCTCGAGCCAAAGGCACATTGCCGCACTCGCACACCGGCAACAGCACGCCCATCAACGACATCACCGCGCGACGAAAAACCGGTCGGCGGGGAAGGATCCGGTCGAAAAGTTGTGCCGGCAGCCAAACCTGCACGAGCACGGATAACAGCACCCCAAGAAAGATGAATGGCAATGATTCGACGAACACGCTGATCGACAGAGTGAAAAAATCGAG
>CALPQP020000101.1 GCA_943325745.2 Gulosibacter massiliensis | reverse complement strand
CACGCCGAAGCACAGGATCCTAAATCCTGCGTGTCTACCAATTTCACCACACCCGCGTAGTTCCCCATTCTACGGTTCGAATCCCGAAGGCATCGAGGAATAGCCCACCACGAAGAACACCCTCCTCCCACACGCGTAACTCTGTGGACAACGTCGACGGCGCTGACACGGGGAGCACCACGATGGGGGAATGACCTCCACCGATTCGATTGTTGAACGGGTTCGTCGTGCCGTCATGTCGGGTGATGACCTTGGGCGTGCAATCACGACTGAGGTGCAGCGCGCAAACGAACGCGCACTGGGCGACGCGGTGGCAATCGAGTTTCAGGAATCCGATGTCACACATCGCGTTACAGGGTTTGGGATTCTGCAACCGCTCCTCGACGACCCCACCGTCGAAGAGATCTGGGTCAACGACTCGAGCGCCGTGTTTGTCGCCCGGTCGGGTCGCCACGAACGGATCCCCGCGGACCTCTCGACCGACGACCTGCGGACACTCGTTGAACGCATGTTGCGTCGCAGCGGTCGCCGTGTGGACGTATCCCAGCCATTTGTCGATGCGTCCTTGCCGGATGGTTCACGGTTGCACGTCGTCATCCCGCCGATTACCAAGGAACACTGGAGCCTCAACATCCGGAAATTTTCGTCAGCGGTTCGAACGCTGGACGACCTTGTTGCGCGTGGCACGATTGCGCCCGACGCGAAACGGATTCTCCAGGCCGCGATCAGCGATGGCCGAACGGTACTGGTGTCCGGTGCGACCCAGGCGGGAAAGACCACGATGGTGTGTGCGTTGCTCTCAGAATTGGGACCGGGTGAACGAATTGTCACGGTCGAAGAAACCTTCGAAATCGCGACGCGTCATCCGGATACCGTTGGCATGCAATGTCGCGGTGCGAGTCTCGACGGCGTCGGCGAGGTCACCCTGCGTCGCCTCGTCAAAGAGGCGCTTCGTATGAGGCCAACGCGTCTCGTCGTCGGCGAGGTGCGCGGCGACGAATCACTCGACCTCCTCGTCGCCCTCAATTCGGGCATCCCGGGGCTCTGCACGATTCACGCAAACTCGGCCTCGGATGCCGTTCGCAAACTCGTGACGCTGTGCCAACTCGCTGGCGGCGTGTCGGAGGCGTTCGTGACGTCGACGATTCTTGCGACGATTGATCTCGTGGTTCATTGCCGGATGGATGGTGACGGACAACGGCGCATTATTGATATCGCCCGACCGATCGCGTCGGGTGACGTGGGCGCACTTGCGATGGAATCATTGTGGGCGTCGAACTAGTCGCCTGCGGAATGGTGCTGGGACTGGGATTAGTCCTGGTCGTGATTCCCGCGCGTGCGCGTCGACAATCGCGGATTCGTCCATGGTTTGACGAAGCGGGGCTCGCTGGCGTCCCGCTGACGGTTGTCGGTGTCGTGATGATTACGGTCGCCGTCATTGTCGGCGCGATCGCGACGGCGATTATTCCGCTCCCGAGTATCGCTCCGCTCGGCATTGTTGTGGGGTGCGGGGTGCCGATTATCGCGTTGGCGAGCGCGCGCGATCGGCGTCGACAACGTGCGCGGGCACTGTGGCCGGATGTCATTGATTCCGTTCGCGTCGCTCTTCGCTCTGGCTCGACACTGACCGACGCGGTAACGTCGGTCTCAACCATGATTCCCAGGGAATGGCGACCAGCCTGGAGGGAACTCGAATCCAACCTTCGGCGAGGCAGTGATCCGGACATCGCGCTTCGCCGGTTGCAGCGTGCACTCGCCGACCCAATTGCCGATCGTGTGGTTGAGTCGATCGTGGTCGCGCGCGAATACGGCGGAACCGAACTCCCCGCCGTCTTGTCGGAACTCGGTCGTTCTGTTCGCAGGGATTCCGCGATGAGGAACGAGGCTCAATCACGGCAATCGTGGGTGCGGCACGCGGCGACCCTCGGAGTTGTTTCACCCTGGATTGTGTTGGCGCTCTTGGCGAGCAGGCCCGAAAACAGAGAGGCTTACTCCAGCGTTGCGGGCACTCTTCTCATTGTGGTGTCTGCGGGTGCCACCGCGGTGGCATATTTTGTCATGCGTGCGCTGGGGACGATGCGTGAACCAGCTCGTTGGCTGATTGGAGCCCTCGATGATTGAGGTTGCACTGGGTGCGCTGCTGGGTCTCGGGTTGTTTGTGTTGCTGGCAGGTTCGTCCGCGTCCCGCGTCTCAATCCAGCTCGCGCCGCATATTCGGGACCTCTCCACCGCCCGAACACCGATAGATGAGCGGGACGGAGCTTTGCGTTCTCTCGGACTCGTGCTGCGCCTACCGACCCTGTTCATGGGCGAGACAATCAATCGACGTCGTCGCCGAAGCGCGATTTCCGACGAGCTCCCCGGTGCGCTCGACCTCATTGGTCTCTGTGTCTCTGCCGGTATGTCGGTTCCCACCGCGCTGGAGAGAATTGCCACGAGTGGGGTTGGCGAACTAGCCGACGAATGCAGGATCATCGTCACCGAGATCGGGCTCGGCGTCTCTGTCACGGACGCACTTCACTCGAGCGACGTTCGCGTAGCCCACGCGGGCTGGTCCCGGGTGATGGACCATGTCATCACTGCGCGGCAATACGGTACGCCGCTGACCGAGATTATTCGCGCGTTGGCCGATGACGAACAGCAGGCGGCGGGCCGTCGGCTGCTCGAATCCGCAAGCGCGAAAGAGACGCTCATGATGTTCCCTCTCGTTTTCGCCATTCTTCCCGTGACCGTCGTCATGGCGGTCTTCCCCGGATTGACCGCTCTCGGTTCCATTTCTCTCTGAGAATCGATTGAGTTCACGCAATACTGGTGGTGTCGGAAAGGACATCATGAGACTTCGCCTCACTATTGCTTTGGTTATCCAAATCGTCGCCATTTTGTTCAGCCTCAGGGGATGGATTGATGCGCTTCAGGGTGGCATTGCCGTCGTGATAGTTCTTCTCCTCACTGTTGCCGCACGCCTCGTCGGCCGAGTTGCCATCCCGAAACTCACCTGGATCTCTCTGACCGCAGCCACCGTGTGCAGCATCGCGACCGTCTCACTTCTCGTGTATGCCTACGACCCGTTGGCGTCCGACAGTCAATTCGCAGAGTCGCCATTTAGTTCGACAATTTCAGGGCTCAACATCGTTTTCCGTGTTGCCGCGGTGGCCGTCATCGCGGGAACCGTCTTTTACGCCGTGCGCATCGGCGACGAACGCAAAAAGTCCGCACGCTCCTGAGTTCTGGGGATAAGTTTCGACGCCAGACCGCGCGTGCTCCACGATGGGGTCATGACACACTTCACTCTTAACTCAGACGACCGCGGCGACGTCCCCGGCTGGGTACTCATCACCCTGATGACGGCGGGACTTGTCGTCGTCATGTGGGCGATGGCGGGCCCAGCCCTCGGCGAGGTCTTCAACAACGCCATCGATCGCGTCTTGTCGATATGACTCGCGGGCTCGAACGCGGCAGTGCCCCGGTCGAGTTCGTGATGGTCGGGGTCTTGCTCGTCGCGGTCGCGTTGACTGTTCTACAAATCGCCTTTGTCGCTCACATCCGAGCGGTAGCGATTGATTCGGCGATTGCTGGCGCCGCTCACGCCGCGTTGGCGGATACGGCTGATTCCGAGGGCGTTGTGCGTGCCACCGAGCTCATGACGAGCGGCGTTGCTGCGGCGTTGGTTCGATCCGTGACGGTTACATCAGGCGAGGTGTCCGGAAAGCCGATCGCCTCAGTCACGATTCGACTGGGCGTGCCAACGATTGGGCCGTGGTTGCCCGTCGCCGAAACCGACGTCACGGGGCGTGCCTTTCGCGAGGGGCCTTAGACGAGTGAGGCCCCGCCGAAGCGGGGCCTCACCGTGTAGCGGGATGTTACTTGCTGGCGCGCATCTTCTTCGCGACCTCGATGGCGTCCGAATACGGAGCCTTCGAGCGAAGGTGAGGACGAGCGACGAGCAGGTACAAGCCACCGGGGACCAGTACCGCCACCACGCCGATGAGCGAGATGTTGTCGATGAACCAGTCACCGCT
>CALPQP020000100.1 GCA_943325745.2 Gulosibacter massiliensis | reverse complement strand
GCGGGTGCGCGGCTACGGTGGAACCATGGCAACCGACAGGGTTTTCCGGCTTGATGGCCGAGTCGCCCTCATCACGGGCGCCGGGTCCCCGACGGGAATCGGTTTCGCCACCGCGCAATTTCTCGGACGGATGGGCGCTTCTGTCTATCTGACGGGTGCGAGTGACCGCGTCGCCGATCGCGAAGCCGAGCTTCGGGCGGAGGGAATCGCGGCCTTCTCGTCAGCCGCGGACCTGACTGTCGATGCCGAGGTCGATGACCTGATTGAGCGGGTCGTTGCTGCACTTGGACGAATCGACATTGTGGTCAACAACGCCGGGATGACGAGTGTCGCGAAGCCGATGGAGGCCTCGGGCGAGACGGGTTCTGTCGCCGATATGACACGAGCCGAGTGGGATGCGTCTCTCACTCGAAATCTGACGACGGCGTTCTTGGTGAGCAAAGCCGCTCTTCCCGCCCTCCGCGCGAGCGGCCACGGACGAATCATCTCGGTCGCATCGGTCACGGGTCCTGTGATGGGGATGGCGAACGACGCGTCGTACGCCGCGGGCAAGGCGGGCATGGTCGGGTTGAACCGATCGCTCGCTATCGACGAGGCGGCAGCGGGAATCACGGCGAACACCGTGGCGCCGGGGTGGATCGCGACCGGATCGCAGACCCCGCTCGAAGCACGTCAGGGACACACGGTTCCCGTGGGCCGCTCGGCGACCCCCGAGGAAGTCGCCGCGTGCATCGGATTTCTCGCGAGCACCGAAGCCGCGTACGTCACGGGCCAGGTGCTCGTCGTCGACGGTGGGAACTCGATCGCCGAAGAACGCGCGTGACCGACCCGCGGGTGCTCGCGCTCGACGGGGGGCTCTCCACCGCGCTTGAAGCCCAGGGATTGGCCATCGACGGCCCGATGTGGACTGGCGAGTTGCTGTTGTCGAACCCCGAGGCCGTCACCGCGGCGCATCGATCCTTTGTGGACGCCGGTGCCGACATCATCATCACGGGGTCGTATCAGTTGTCGTTCGAGGGTGGACGCCGGACGAGCTGGTCCGATGACGACGTCGAACGGGCCCTGCGCAATTCGACGGCCGCCGCCCGGCTCGCGTCCAACGACGACACGCTCGTCGCGGCGAGCATCGGCCCTTTCGGGGCGCACCTGAATGACGGATCCGAATTCCTTGGACGCTACGGTGTTTCTGCCGGTGCGATACGCGATTACCACGACCGCCGACTCGACATCCTTCTGGACACCGAGCCCGACCTGCTCGCCGTTGAAACGATGCCTGACCTCACCGAGGTTCAAATCCTGCTGGATCTGCTCGAATCGAAGAGCGTCGATATGCCGTACTGGGTTTCGTTCACCGTGTCCGAGCCCGGCACAATCAGCGGTGGTGGCAATTTCGCCGAGGCGTGCGCGCTGGTCGAGAATTACGCGAACGCCATGGCGGTCGGCATCAATTGCTCTCCGCTGTCGGTCATCACCCCAACGCTGTCGGGTGTCGATACGGAATTGCCGTTCGTCGTCTATCCCAACGCGGGCCAGTCCTGGGATGCCGAATCAATGTCGTGGGCGGGAACGCACGAGTTTGCGACTCACGCGCACGTTGAGGAATGGAGCAACGCCGGGGCACGCATAATTGGCGGATGCTGTGGCTATCTGCCGTCAAACCTTCAGTCGAATCGATAGTCTTTTTGCGGGAATTTATCTGGACTATCGGTTTGAATTGATATCAGTTAGATTGAGCACGTGCACCGTTCAACTTTCAGAGTCCTCAGGTTCGTTGCGGTTGCAAGCAGCGTCGTCGCCATTGTGGGCGCGACCGTGGTTGCCCCGAATGCCCCGGCGGAGTCCTCGCCTCGCGACAGCCGGTCGAAGGTTTTCGAGCGATATGAGTCACTGGCCGATTACGCGGAATCTGACGGCCAAACCCCGCGGGCTTGGATGCCTAAGACGGGCATCTCGAAAAAGGGGTGGTCCGCGGCAATCGAGGATGAATCTGTCCGAATTGACAGCCAGGGCCGTGCCCTTTACATTGACCCACTTCACGTCGAGCACGCCCCCGACGTCGCGCGACCGGAATCTGCGACCCCTGCTGCCGATGTTCCGTTGACAGACGCTTTCCTGCTGAACAGCTTGCCTGGGTCGAATCGCACGATCTACCTCGACTTCACGGGGCACTCGCTCGTCGGAACTTATTGGCAGGATGGTGGCACTCTTGCCAACGAATCAATCAACTACACCAACGAGCAAATGCAAATGCCTGCTTATGACGTTGACGGAAACACGGCCACCTTCAGCAATTTGGAACGTCGGAACATTATCGACGCGTGGTCGGCTATAGCCGAGGACTACGCACCGTTCAACGTCAACGTCACCACCGCAGATCCAGGAGAGGCAGCTCTCCTCAGGTCAAGTGGAAGCGACACGATTTTCGGAATGCGCGCGCTGATCACCAACAACACGAATGCCATCGCGGCGGAGTGTGGTTGCGGTGGAGTCGCATATGTTGGCGTTTTTGGGGACGTGGGCTTTTACAACAACACCTACATGGGACCGTCACTGAATTTTGCGCAGAATTGGTTCAGCGGGAAAACGATATCTGACGTCGTGAGCCACGAGGTGGGTCACAACGTCGGCCTTTCGCACGATGGAACCGACAGCCAGGGCTACTATGGTGGGCGAGACGGCTGGGCGCCCATCATGGGTGTTGGTTACTACGAACCGCTGGTCCAATTGTCGAATGGCACCTACTCCACAGAAGCAGGTGAAGCGGCCAATAACACCGAGGACGATTACGTCGTCGCTGTCAGTAACGGTTTGCCGCTCCGCACGGACGATTACGGGGACACGCAGGAAACAGCAACCGCATTGACGAACGGAACCAACAAAAGCGGCTTCATCTCGACGAGCGCGGATGTCGACTATTTTTCCTTCACTGCGACAGCCACGAGTCACGACGTTAGTGTGACGTCGCCGTCGCTGAGTTCGAACCTCGACGTCCAGGCCGAGTTGTTTGATTCATCGGGCACGTTGTTGTCCACCACAAATCCAGACTTGTTTCGCGTAGGCGTGAATTCGGCGACAGGACTCGCCGCCGTCTTCACGGCAACAACAACACCGGGAGAGACTTACTATATTGCTCTGGACGGGGTGGGTTACGGGCCTGGCACGACAACCGGTTACTCTGACTACGGAAGCCTCGGGGAATACCGAATTCATGTGTCTGGGCCTAAAATTATTTATCCGTCGGGGACGGTGACGATTTCTGGAACGGCCAAGGTCGCAAAGACCCTGAGCGCCAAGCCAGCGGGTTGGATGAAACGCGTGTCTAGCCATTATCAGTGGCTTCGTAACGGGTTCAACATCCCCAATGCGACAAGCTCAAAATACAAGTTAACGGCAACCGACATGGGCCGACTGATCTCGATTCGGCTGACGGTGACCAAATCGGGATACCCCTCGATAACCGTCACGAGTGATCCCACAGTAGCCGTCGCGAATAGGCAACGCGCTAGATAAAGGATGCGCTGGGAAGATCTTTCTCATCGTTGAGAATCGCCGCGACGATTCGCGCCGCGACCGCATCGGTCGTGAGCCCCGCTCCAAAGTTCGGCGCTTCGCCGAAGAGCGCTCGTGTAGCCAAACCGGATTCGGTGTGACCGGGACGCGCGTCAATGAACCGCACGCCGAGTCGACGAAACTCTCGACCAGCGGCGACGCTGAATGCGTGTAACGCCGCCTTGCTCGCGGAATACGCTGACAGTCCCGCCATCGGGGTCTCGGCAATCATGCCCGACAGCGTCACCACAAATCCGTCCCCCGATTTTCCGACGATGGGGGCTAGCGCCGAGAGCACGTGGATTGGTCCCGTCGCATTGATTGCCATCATGCGGTCGAAGCCTGCAGCGGGAACGTCAACGGCGTTCCCGAAACCGACGACGCCGGCTGCCACGATGATTCCGTTGAGCGCGACGTCATCCGTCTCGATGTCGTCCAAGAACGTGGCAATCGAATCGCCGTCGGCGAGATCGAGCACCCGCTGGCTCGAGGTGGT